>NZ_JBEXUG010000004.1:0-263952 GCF_040614315.1 Streptosporangium sp. NPDC006007
GCCGTGCTCCAGGGTGTCGGCCGCGACGTGCCCGGCCAGGTGGTGCACACCGTACAGCGGCACATTCCAGGCCAGCGCGAACGCCTTGGCCGCGGTTCTTAGGCCGCGTCCCGGTAGGGGTGGCGCGGGACCCCTCCGGCCCGGGTCGCACGACAGTGGGTACGGCGGCGTCCCCTTGGGAGGTGATGACCGCCGCCGCACCGGCTTCTTAGGCCGCGTCCCGGTAGGGGTGGCGGGGGTGGTGCGGCGCGGCGGCGGATGCCGGGGAAGGGACGCCGCCGCGCCTGCTCGGGGGAGACAAGAACGGTGAGGGCGTCGGGAGAGGCGAGGGTGCCGGAGGTGTCGGGGGCACCGAAGCGGTCGGGGCGGTTGGGGTGGCCGGGGCGGTGAGGGGGGTCTCACGGCGGACGGTCACGGTCATGATCGCCTCGTACATTCGCCTCTCCAGGTCCTCGGCGCCGGCGGCCTCGACCATCAGCGGCTCGGTCGTCACCCAGGCGGCGATGGCGTAGAAGCGGCGGCTGCCCACGCCGTACAGGACGATCCAGCTCGGCCACGCCTGGGCGAGTCGTTCGGCCTGGGCGCGGGCCGGGCCGTCCCACAGGCGGCGATGCACCACGGCCGGGCGGACCTGCCCGGCGCGGTTACGGCCCGAGGTGTAGGAGTCGCGGGAGGGGCGGCGCCACATCATGCGTTCACCACCCCGGCCGCTGCGGTTTCCTCCTGGCGGGCGGTCTCGGCCCGCAGCTCATCGAAGGTGTCGGCGTCCATCGTGCGCTCGGCCCCGGCGTGGAACGCCTCCGGGGAGAACGGCTCCCGGCGGCTGGCCCAGAACCGGCCCCTGTCGCTGAGGAACACCTGCCAGCCGGGGATGGCCGGTGCGGGCGCGGCGGCCCTAACATCACTCATGGATCGCACTCCTTTGCGATCAAGGAGCCCCGCATGGCCTGTCCGCCTGCGGGGTTCCGCTTTACGTAACGCTGACTGCTGCCATAGTTGAAGTCACGCATTGTGTGGGACAAGACGCAGAGTGTTACAGGCGGAGCGTGTAAGCCGTGTAACAGGGCCGAGGCGAGGGCGATGGGCGCAGAATCGCAGGAGTGGCAGGAGTTCGGTCGCGCGATACGAAGCCGGCGAGAACAGCGTCAGATGACCCAACGGCAGCTCGGTGAGCTGATCAGTTGGGCCTACTCGATGGTGAGTCGCTGGGAGGCCGGCGGCCACCGCCCGCCCGTCGAGGCGATCGAGGCGATGGACGCCGCGCTTGGGGCCGAAGGGAGGCTGATCTCCCTGGGATTTCGTGCCGCCATGGCCGATAGCAACCGGCTACGGAAGGGTACCGTCGAGGCGAAAGCCTCAACATGGGATGAGGATGATGAGATGGAACGCAGGCGGCTCCTCCAGTTCGCCGCTGGAGTGGGTGCCATGGGCGCGCTCGGCGCCGATGACGCCGTACGCAAGGTGCTGGATCTCACGATGGAGCCCCGCCCCCTCGATGACTGGCACCTCGCGTGCGCCGACCATCTTCACGCCGTACGGACCCGTCCGCCCATGCAGGCACATCGCGACCTGCTCGTAGACCTGGCGGCTCTTCAGCGGCAACTGTCCCTCGGCGGGCCGGATACGGCCGAGCTGTACCGTGTCGTCGCCGTGCTGGCCTCCTACGAGGGCAGCGTGATGACCCGGCTGGCCGACCCTGGAGCGGCGATTCGCTGGTATCGCACCGCCAAGAGCGCGGCCAACGCTTCCGATGACCTCGACTTGCGGGTGCGGGTCCGTGCTCACGAGGCCGGGCACAGTCTGTATGGGCTGCGCGACCCCGGTACGGTGCTGGCGCTCTGCGAGGAGGCCGAACGCCTCGCGGGCTCGTCCCCGTCGGTCGGCCTGGTCATGACCCTGCGTATCAAGGCTCACGCTCTGGCCCAACTCGGGCGTCACCAAGAGGCGTTCGCGGAGCTACGCCGGGTCCTGGAGTTGGCGCACCGGGACATTCCCACGGTCGAGGGTTGGTGGAGCGGCAACGGTTCGATCAATCTGACCGAGAGTCAGGTGCACGCCGCCGCGGGACGGACCGAGGACACGGCCAAGGCCGTGGAGAGCGTCGTCGCCAACAGTGCGATCACCGACTATCACGTACCTGTGAACGCCCGGCTTCACCTCGCTCAGTGCGCCGTGGTGAACGGAGACATCGAGGGTGGGGCCGACATGGCGGCCGCCGCGCTGGACTCGCTCGCGCCTCCCTACCGGAATTCGATGACGACCGAGACCGCCCAGCGCGTGCTGTCCGCCGTCCCGATCGACCAGCGGCAACACCCGGCCGTCGCCCAACTGCGCCACCTCGCGATCACAGCGTAAGACGCAAAAGATCTCAACCGCGTCCGTCACGCATCGGACATGACGGCGCAGAGGGACGGTGGTTCGTCGTCGACCCTCGACGAGACGACTCGGTGCGGAGCGGTACGCCGAGAGCAAGTGGGAATTCGGCATGATTCGAATGGTTCTATAGTTTCACGATTCCAGAATAGGCCGAGCATGGATATTCTGCCTGAAAACATTCTAGACGACCTTGAAATTCTGTGGGACTACCACAACCTGCACCATGAGCTGCGGCATTCCGATATCGGAGTGGGGCTCGGGAGTCACGACATAGGAGTGGCCACCTTTACAGCTGGGCTTTTCAAGAGGGGAATGTTCCCGCGCCTCGTCTTCACCGGCGCCAACTCGCCGACCACGGTCAAGCGGTTCCCGCGAGGCGAGGCGATTCACTATCGGGACGAGGCCGTCGGGCTGGGCGTGCCTTCAGAGAGGATCCTTGTCGAGACGAGGGCGACCAACACGGGGCAGAACATCGAGTTCACCCGTACGCTGCTTGCGGATCACGGCGTAGACGTCTCGTCCGTCACGCTTGTGTCCCGTCCCTACCAGCAGAGGCGAGCGTACGCGACCTGCAGGAAGATGTGGCCCGAGGTGGATGTCATCTGCGCGGCCGAACCCTTGTCGCTGGAGGATTACATCGAATCGATAGGAGACGTTGAACGGGTCGCCGACATGATCGTCGGAGATACTCAGCGCATCTCCAAGTACGCTGAACTCGGGTTTGCCATACCGCAGGAAATGTCCGACGAGGTGCGACGCGCATACGATCGCCTCGTCACGGCAGGCCATACGAGCAGGCTGATCTGACCGGTGCCGAGTTCCGCGGGTCCCGCCTCGGCGGAGCGGACAACAACCGCGTCGAGGTGGCGGCGAACCTTCCGGAGGTCGTCGCCGTCCGCGACGGTAAGGTCCCGTCCGGCCCGGCGCTGACCTCCTCCCCGGCCGCCTGGAGCGATTTCCTCATGGGTGTCCGCGCCGGGGACCTCTGATCCTCGGCACGGAAGGCGCCGCGCGGCCGGATGCCCGGGAACGCTCCCGGTCGCGCCTCCCGATCGAGGCCCGGACGGCCATGGCGAACGTCCTTGGGGCGCTGGATGAGAAGATCGCCGCGTACCACCAGGTCAGCCGGTCAACGGCTGGGGCGCGTGATGCTCCTCCGGGCGTCCGCCCAGCTGTTCCGGTGAGCGGACAGGTCTCGGATCCTGAGATCAATGTGTCAAACGGTGGTGGCGTGTGGCAGACTCCGAGGCATCATGTTCTACGGTCTGCTCATTATCGGCAGGCGCGCTGGCTGACAAGGGACACCGCCAGCGCGCCGACCTCTCACGTCCGTGAGGGGTTTTTTTGTTTCTCGGAGCCGAGACGAGCGCGCGGCGATCAGCGAATCATCGAACCCGCGAAGGAGACCGATATGGCCGACGACCGCTTCCATGTCTACGACACGACACTGCGTGACGGTGCCCAGCAGGAGGGCCTCAACCTCACGGTGGTCGACAAGCTGGCCGTCGCCCGCCAGCTGGACAGCCTGGGAGTCGGCTTCATCGAGGGGGGCTGGCCGGGCGCCAACCCCAAGGACACAGAGTTCTTCAGGCGTGCTCAAACAGAGCTGGACCTGAAGCACGCGCAGCTCACCGCGTTCGGCGCGACCCGCCGGGCCGGGGTGAAGGCAGCCGACGACCCATTGGTGGCCGCTCTGCGCGAATCCGGCGCGCCGGTCGTGACCCTTGTCGCCAAGAGTCACGACCGGCACGTGGAGCTCGCCCTCCGCACGACCCTCCGGGAGAACCTCGCGATGATCCGCGACACGGTCTCCCACCTCCGCGCGGAGGGACAGCGGGTCTTCCTCGACGCCGAGCACTTCTTCGACGGCTACGCCTCCAATCCGGCCTACGCGCTGGAGGTGCTGCGCACCGCGGCCGAGGCGGGCGCCTCCGTCGTCGCCCTGTGCGACACCAACGGCGGCATGCTCCCCGACGAGCTCGCCGATGTCGTCCACGCGGCCGTGCAGACGTCCGCCAGGATCGGCATCCACTGCCACGACGACACCGGCTGCGCGGTGGCCAACACCCTCGCCGCGGTGAAGGCCGGCGCCACCCACGTGCAGGGCTGCGCCAACGGGTACGGCGAGCGGGCCGGCAACGCCAACCTGTTCACCGTCGTGGCCAACCTCCAGCTCAAGCGGGGCTTCGACCTCGTCCCGCCCGCCGCGCTGGCCGACATGACCCGCATCGCGCACTCGATCACCGAGGTCACCAACGTCACCCCGAACTCCCACGCCCCCTACGTGGGTGTCTCCGCCTTCGCGCACAAGGCCGGGCTGCACGCCAGCGCCATCAAGGTGGACCCCAACCTCTACCAGCACATCGACCCCGCCCAGGTGGGCAACGACATGCGCATGCTCGTCTCCGACATGGCCGGCCGCGCCTCCGTCGAGCTCAAGGGCCGCGAGCTGGGCTACGAGCTGTCGCCGGACACCTCCCGCGAGCTGGTGAACCGGGTCAAGGACCTGGAGTCCAAGGGCTACACCTTCGAGGCCGCCGACGCCTCCTTCGAGCTGCTGCTCCGCGACACCGTGGCGGGCGAGCGCAGGCGCCACTTCGAGGTCGAGTCCTGGCGGGTGATCGTCGAACGGACCCGCGGCGGCGAACTGGTCAGCGAGGCCACGGTCAAGCTGCACGCCAAGGGGGAGCGGATCGTCGCCACCGGCGAGGGCAACGGGCCGGTCAACGCCTTGGACCGTGCCGTCAGGCTGGGGCTGGAGCGGCTCTACCCGGAGCTGGCGGCGGTCGAGCTGATCGACTTCAAGGTGCGGATCCTGGAGGGCGCCCACGGCACCGACGCGGTCACCCGCGTACTGATCACCTCCAGCGACCCGACCTCCGAGTGGGCCACCGTCGGCGTCGACGAGAACATCATCGAGGCCTCCTGGCAGGCACTGGAGCAGGCGGTCACCTACGGCCTGCTCCGGGCGGGCCACACCACCGACTGATTCCTCCGCCGGGGCGGGGAGGCCGGGAAACGTGGGGTACGGCCCGGCCGTACCCCACATCTGGGCTCTCCCGGGGACCCCGGGGGAGGGGTCTCCCGAGGGGATCTCAGGAGAGGCCGGTCCCGGCGGCCCGGAAGCTCACCGGGCCCTTGGCGGTCTCCAGGCGGACCTTGCCGCCCGAGCAGGAGACCGCGGGGTTGTCGACGCCGGGGACCACGACGGTGAGCAGCGCGTTCTCCGAGGTGGGGGAGAGGACCGCGGGAGCGGCCTGCTTGCGCAGGTAGGCGGGGGAGACCCAGCCCTGGTAGGGGTTCTGCAGGCCCTGGACCACCCGCAGCCCGTCCACCGGCCTGCACGACGGCATCGAGAGCTGGACCAGCGTCGCCTTCCAGCCCGTCCTGTCCTTGACCACGACCCGGCCGCCGGTGTTGGACACGGTGGACAGCTCGCGGGCGAGGTGCCAGACGTTGCCGACCCGGGAACCCCGGGGGACCGTGTCCAGCACGGCCATCACGTCCTGCTCGTGGTTGACCAGCACCGAACGGGTTCTCGGCACGCCGTACGCCCTGTCGGTCAGCCGGTGGCTCTGCCTGCCGTCGCGGATCGAGGAGCCGCTCAGAGTGGTGGCGGTTCTGGCCCGGAAGGCGGCGCCGATCACGGCCGGCGTGTTGTGCGCCTGCGGGGACATGGTCCAGCGGCGGTAGGGGTTGTTCTCGTAGGAGTGGAAGCCCACGTCGACCAGGACATCGCGCCCCTGGGCGTAGTAGGTCACGCCTAGGTGGTCCTCGTGGCCGTGGTACTTCAGCCCGGGGCCGAAGCGGATGGAGTAGAACGCCGACGCGGGGTCGTCCCAGGCGGTGCGCCCGTAGACGTAGCCGTTGCCGAACACCCGCACGGTCTTCTTGGGGTGGGTGTATCCGACCGGCCGCACGTCCGCGCCGCCGTCGCCGATCGGGACCATGAACCCGTTCGGCTGGGTGGAGTGCGAGATGAAGTCCTCCAGTGACTCCCACCGCCTGGAGATGTCGGCGGGCACCTTCCTGCCGCACTCCTCGATGCGGTCCATCGCGACCTTGAGCCGCTCGTAGACGTAGATCGCGTAACGCGGCGCCTGCTCCCGCAGCACGCCCTGGGAGTCGACGTCGAGTTTCACCGTCTCGGTCAGCCGCCTGACCGCGAGGTTGGACCAGCTCGTGTTCTTGTATCGGCAGCCGATGCCGAGCAGTGCGATGTCCTGGTCTATCCCGTGGTTGTGGCCCTTCTCGTAGCGGCGGGGGTCGGACAGCACCGTGGCGTGCTCGGCCAGGCTCTTGGAGAGCCAGGGCGCGTCGACGTGCTTGCTGAGGCAGACCAGCGCGGGCGCGCGCAGCGCGATCGGGTGTTCCTGCCAGGCGTAGGGGCTGGCCTTGGCCCCGCCGCCGCCTCGGGGGTTGTCCGCCACCCAGTCCTTGGCGATCTCGGTGGCCCGGGCCAGGTAAGCGCTCTCCCCGCTGGTCTCGTAGTCGGCGACCAGGCGGCCCATCCAGCGCAGCGAGTGGAAGACCATGCTCCAGGACCGGTTGCGGTAGGGGTCGGTTCGCCAGTTGACGTCCTTGTCCACCCGCACCGGGGGCAGGCCCACGAAGTCGACCTTGCCCGCCATGATGTCCGCCGCCGCCGGGGTCGCCGGCAGCCAGTCGCCCTGGCACTCGGCGGTGCGTTTGACCGTCTCGGCCGCCTCGGCGGTGACGGTCGTCGCACCGCAGGTCAGGAGGAGGACGAGGGAGAGGGAGAGGGGGAGTGCTTTGGTGCGGCGGCGCACGCCAGTTCCTTCCGGGCCGGACGAAGATAGCTGATCATGCTCTCCGAATCCCACCAAAACGGTCAAGTCGAGCGGCTTTTTCCCAGCACATCGTTAGCAACCAGACGCGTGGCAGAGGTTTACCGCTCTCCGGACGGATTCATCGGTGCGGGCCGGTCGCGGATGGTCCGGCGCGTGGGCCAGGCTGGGCGCATGAGACTCGCAGACATCGTGATCCCCGAGACCCCCGCGACCCGTGCCGCGCTGGAGGTGGCCACCGCCTACTGCTCGCCCGCGCTGCTGAACCACTCCGCGCGGTCCTATCTGTGGGCCGCGGCGTACGGCCTGGCCAACGGCGTCGCCTTCGACGCCGAGCTGCTGTACGTCTCCTCGATGTTGCACGACATCGGCCTGGTCAAGGAGTTCGACAGCCACACCGTGCCGTTCGAGGAGGCCGGCGGGCACCTCGCGTGGGTCTTCGGCGCGGCGGCGGGGTGGCCCGTCGAGCGGCGGGCGCGCGCGTCGGAGGTGATCGTGCGCCACATGTGGGAGAAGGTGGACGTCGCGGAGGACCCGGAGGGGCACCTGCTGGAGATGTCCACCGGGCTGGACATCTGCGGACGACGCTGGGAGGACCTCCCCGCCGGGCTGCGGGCCGAGGTGCTGGAGCGCCATCCCCGGCTGGGGCTCGGCGGGGAGTTCATCGCGTGCTTCAGGGACCAGGCCGACCGCAAGCCGGAGAGCCCGGCCGCCCTGTGCGTACGCGCCGGGATCGCCGAGCGCATCGAGGCGAACGCGCTGGACCGCTGACCGGCCGGTACGGCGTGCCTCTCACCCGGTCCGGGGACCGGCGCTCTGCACGACCTCGAACGACCAGAGCTCGGCATCGGAGGCGGCGGGCCCCTGCCCGTGGCCGTGTCCCTGCCCGTGTCCCTGCCCGTGTCCCTGGCCGGTGGCCTGTCCGTGCGGCTGCTCCCCGCCGTGCCCGTTCCCGTGACCCGGTCCGCCCGGTCCCGCGCCCGCCTGCCCGGCGCCCGCCTGGGCGTGCCCCCGCTGGAACGCCTGACTCTCGGTCCAGCGCCGGAAGTCCTCCTCCGACCGCCAGCGGGTGTAGACCAGGTAGCGGTCGGTGCCCTCCTGCGGGCGCAGCAGCTCGAACCACTCGAAGCCCTCGGCGGACTCCACCACCCCCGCCCGTCCGGAGAACCGGCGCTCCAGTTCCTCGCGCATCTCCGGGGACACCGTCAGCACATTTATCTTCACGACCGAAGGCACATCTTCTCCTCGAAGTGTTGGTTGCCCTGACCACTCTATGATCGGCGGCCGGTCAGACGACGGTCCTGCGGGGGTGCGGAGGCTCCTCCAGGCTCACCTGGGCGACCGCCGGTACGGTCTCCATCTCCAGGGCCTGACGCATGTGCGGGATGGCGTGGCCGCCCAGGTGTTCACGGAGCGCGCTCATCGGGACGTTCTCGTCGGCCACCACGCGCAGCCGTACGGCGGGGTGCGCCCTGGTGCCGATCATCGAGGCGCCGGCGCTCAGCACGGCGGGGTGGGCGCCGACCTCGTCGGCCATCGCGTTGGCCACGGTGTCCGCCCGGACGTCGGTGACCCCGTCGGAGCCGCTCTCCAGGCGGAAGTCGCCCAGCCGCTCACGCCGTCCCTGGACCAGCAGCCAGCGCAGCCCGAACAGGGCGAGCACGACGGCGCCCGCCGCGATCACCCACCACAGCCACGGGTCGTAGCGGGCGAAGGCCGCCCGTACCGGGTCGTTGATCAGCGGCTCCCCGCCGGGCGCCACGTTCTGCGGCCACGCGTGCGCGCCGCGGGCGAGCGTGTAGCCGCCCAGGAGCGTCAGCAGCAGCCCTATGATCAGCAGCCCCAGCCGGTTGCCCCGTATGGTCTTCCTGTCCATGGCGATCACTTTCCCCGCAGGCGCACGCGCACGGGATAGTCGTTCAGCGGGGTGAGCGCGGCGATCCGCGCCGCCACGGTCCGCCGTACGGCCTCGGCGAGCCCGGTGGGGTCCCGCAGCGGACTGTGGGCCGTCACCTCCGCGGTCCTCCCGCGCAGCCTCACCCGGGCGTGGTCCACCCCCTGCACCTGCTCGGCCGCGTGGGCCAGGGCACGGGTGAAGCCCCGCGGTCGCATGCCGATGATCAGATTGGGGTCGCCGGTCCTGACCGGAATGAGCCTGGGCCGGCCGGGCAGGAGCGCGAGCAGCACGAGCAGCAGGCCCAGCGCGGTGACCACGCCCGCGCCCAGCATCACCGACGGGTCGTCCCAGCGGGTGGAGGACGCCCAGGCCGACAACCGGTCGTACGGTATCCAGCGCAGCGGGCGGCCGAGCAGCGCGGAGATCACCTCCGCGGCCACGACGGCGCCGATCACGGTCATCAGGGCGGCGGTGATCACGGCGGGGATCACCCGGCGCGGGCGGAAGGCCCTGACCGCCGCCCGGTCCGCTCCGGGGTTCCTCGGAACCTCGGCGGGCGCGGGCGGGGTGGGCTCATCCGGATGTCCCGCGCCGGGTGCGGTCGTCGCCTCCGGGACGGGACCTGTCCCGGAGACAGGATCCGGGACAGGTCCCGCGCCGGAGGCGGGAACAGGCGGCCCGGTGGGAGGGACGGTCATCCGCCGTCCTCCTGCCGGGCGGGGACCACGCCGGTCACGTCGATGTCGATGTGGCCGACGGTCAGGCCGGTCAGCGTGTGGACCCGGTCGTTCACGTGCCGCCGGATCTCCTCGGCCACGCGCAGGAGCGGGGCGGGGTATCGCACCGTCACCTCAAGCTCCAGCGTGACCAGCCCTCCGTCCATGACGGCGCGGGTGCGCCTGCCGAGGGCCGTGGCCTTCCGTTCACGGACCGCCACGACCTGCTCCACCTCCCGGGCCGCGCGGGCGGCGATCCGCGTCACCACCCGCTCGGGGATGTCGGTCCTGCCCCGCAGCTCGGCCGGTACGGCGGGCCCGGCCGGGCCCGACCTCCGCGTCACGTCCGTGGGCGCGGTGTTCCCCGGCCCCGGGTCGTGACGGCCGGTCGCGCCGGTGGACGTCCCGGCTTCGGAGGGTGTGGCGCGGTGCTCGACCGGGGCGGTCATCGTCGCCTCGCGGCCAGCCGGGACAGATCGACCTCGCCACCCTCGACGACGTGGCCGACGAGGAGTCCGACGGCGCCCAGGACCAGCACCAGCAGGAACGCGCCGAGACCGCCGAAGGCTCCAGCGAATCCCAGTGCGATGCCGACGAACAAGCCGATCACTGTCCAAATGGGGAGCTGATTCATCGCATACCTCCGATATGTACGTTCACCGGGCGGTCTCCCACCAGGGGTGCGAGCGCCGTCCGGACCTCGTCGGCGATCTCCGGCAGCGGTCGCCCCGGCTGGACGACGATGGAGATCTCCACCTCGTCGTCACGGAGGGCGACACCGGGGATCTTCTCCCCCGGCAGGTAGGTCGCCACGACCCCGAAGGGGCCGCCCGACAGGTCCGCCACGCCGGGGCAGCGCCGTACGGCGTCCGCTATCTCGTGCGCGAGCTCGCTCACTGGACGCGCGGCTCCGGCTCGGACTGCTCGGATCCGCCCTTCCTGCCGCCGGTGTCGCCACCGGTGTCCTGGTCGGGCAGGTGGACGTCGTCGACCTTGATGTTGACCTCGGTGACCTCAAGCCCGGTCATGCGCTCGATGGCCGTGATCACGTTGCGGCGCACCGCGGCGGCGAGGTCCGGGATGGCCACGCCGTACTCGACCACCAGGTCGAGGTCGACCGCGGCCTGCCGCTCGCCCACCTCCACGGACACGCCCTGCGTGGCGCTCGCCTTGTCGCCGCTCACCATGCCGCGGACCGCGCCGAGGGCGCGTGCGGTGCCGGCGCCCATGTTGTAGACCCCCGCGACCTCCCGGGCCGCCAGGCCGGCGATCTTCGCCACGACCCCGCTGTCGATACTGGTGGTCCCCTTGGGGGTAACCAGACCCCCCTGGCCCGCGGGGACGTCGGTCCGGGCCCGCGACGCCGGGCCCTCGCCGCCGTTCGGCCTGTTCACCGTGTTGGCTTCGGTCACGTCGATTACCTCCCCCGAGGGGAAGACGGTCTGCTTCCCCGGAAGTCACCTCTAGCTCGTAATACCCCCCATATGAACAACAATCGGCACATATCTCTTCTTAGAGAATCCTTTATATTGACATCTCGGGCTTTTAGTAACTTTTTTGAATCTAACGGCTTTGTGTGTGTTTTGTCGCTTTTGGGGTCCTGTTGGGGGCCGTACGGCGCGGGGCCATCGGTACGGTTCCGGCGGCCGGCCACGGTCCGGCGGGACTCCGGGCGCGACTAGCCTTGTCGTGTGCGCATAGCGAGGTTCTCCACAGGTGAGGGTGTCGGATTCGGCGTGGTCGAGGGTGGACCCGGCGAGGAGTTCATCTCCGCGATCTCCGGCCACCCGTTCGGCTCGATCCAGTTCACCGGTGAGCGTCACTCGCTCTCCCAGGTCAAGCTGGTCGCGCCGATGCTGCCCAGCAAGGTCGTCGCGATCGGCAAGAACTACGCCGACCACGCCGGCGAGATGGGCGGTGAGGTCCCCGACGAGCCGCTGGTCTTCCTCAAGCCGTCCACCTCGGTGATCGGCCCGGGGGAGACCATCACCTACCCGACCGGACTGACCCGCCGGGTCGACTACGAGGGCGAGCTGGCGGTGGTCATCGGCCGTCTCTGCCGGGAGGTCCCCGCGGAGCGGGCCCACGAGGTCGTCTTCGGCTACACCTGCGCCAACGACGTCACGGCCAGGGATCTGCAGCAGAAGGACGTCCAGTTCACCCGGGCCAAGGGCTTCGACACCTTCTGCCCGCTCGGCCCGTGGATCCAGACCGAGCTCGACGCGGGCGACGTGGGCATCACCACCACGGTGAACGGCGAGGTCAAGCAGAGCTCCCGCACATCCCATCTCGTCTACGACATTCCCACGCTGATCGCCCACGTGAGCGCGGTCATGACCCTGATCCCCGGTGACGTCATCCTGACCGGGACGCCCGCCGGGGTCGGCCCGCTGAACATCGGCGACAAGGTCAGCGTCGGCATCGAAGGAATCGGCACTCTCACCAACCGGGTGGTCTCCCGTGATTAGGGTTCGTTTCGCTCCCTCTCCCACCGGCATGTTCCATGTCGGCGGCGCCCGGTCCGCGCTGTTCAACTGGGCGCTGGCCGAGCAGACCGGCGGCAGGTTCGTGCTGCGCATCGAGGACACCGACGCCGCCCGCAACCGGCCGGAGTGGACCGAGGGCATCATCTCCGCGCTGGCCTGGATCGGCGTCAACGGCGACAACCCCGTCTTCGAGGGCCCCTACTTCCAGTCGGCCTACGCCGGGCGGCACCGCGAGGCCGTCGCCAAGCTGGCCGCCGACGGCCGCGCCTACCACTGCGCCTGCACCCGTGACGAGGTCAAGGCCCGCACCGGTTCCGAGCACCGCGGTTACGACGGCTTCTGCCGCGACCGGGGCCTGACCGAGGGCGCCGTGCGCTTCCGCACCCCCGACGACGGCGTCACCGTGGTCGAGGACCTGGTCCGCGGCACCGTCGAGTTCCCCAACGACGCGATGGAGGACTTCGTCGTCGCGCGGGCCGACGGCTCCCCGCTGTTCGTGCTCGCCAACGTGGTGGACGACATCGAGATGCGGATCAGCCACGTGGTCCGCGCCGAGGAGCACCTGTCCAACACGCCCAAGCAGCAGCTGCTCTGGCAGGCGCTCGGCGCGACCGCGCCGGTCTGGGCGCACGTGCCGGTCATCGTCAACGAGAAGCGCCAGAAGCTGTCCAAGCGCCGGGACAAGGTCGCCCTGGAGTCCTACCGCGAGGAGGGCTACCTGGCCGAGGCGATGGTCAACTACCTGATGCTGCTCGGCTGGGGGCCGGGCGACGACCGGGAGATCATGCCCTGGTCGGAGATGGTGCCGCTGTTCAGGCTGGAGGACGTCAACCCGTCCCCGGCCTTCTTCGACGAGAAGAAGCTGCGGGCCTTCAACGGCGAGTACATCCGGGCGCTGCCGCTCCCCGTCTTCATCGCCCGCTGCGAGCCGTGGCTGAGGCCCGACTGGGACCGTGAGACCTTCGCCAGGGTCGCCGAGCTCGTCCAGACCCGTATCGCGGTCCTGTCCGAGGTCACCGCGAACGTGGACTTCCTCTTCCTGGACGAGCCCGTCTTCGACCAGGCGTCGTGGGACAAGGCCATGAAGAACTCCGCCGTGGAGATCCTCGGCGGTTACCTCGCCCGGCTGGAGAAGGCCGGCATGGACCCCGAGTCGCTCAAGACCGCGCTGGAGGAGGTCGGCACCGAGTACGGACTCAAGCTCGGCAAGGCCCAGGCCCCGGTCCGGGTGGCGATCACCGGCCGGACCGTCGGCCTGCCGCTGTTCGAGTCGATCGAGGTGCTCGGCCGTGAGCGCTCGATGGATCGGATCCGCGCCGCGCTCGCCAGACTCGGAGGCCGAACCGGAGCCGGAGAGGCCGGCCCCGGCACTGGAGGCTGAACCGGAGCCGGAGAGCCGGGCCCCGGCCCCGGATACGGGGGATTCCGTATCCGGGGCCGGGGCCCTTTCACCTCATGGGCCTCACCTCGTGGGGCGGGCCGGGTGAGCCGGGCAGGTGCCGACGGCGGCGGGACATCGGCCCGTGGGCGGCTCAGGTCAGCAGGCCACGGCGCTCCAGGAGGGGCTCGATGCGGGGGTCACGCCCGCGGAAGTCGCGGAAGGCGTCCATCACGTCCGTGGAGCCGCCGACCGACAGCAGCGTGGACCGGAAACGGTCGCCGTTCCTCCGCTTGAGACCGTCGTTCTCCTTGAACCACTCGACGCTCTCGGCGTCCAGCACCTCGCTCCAGATGTAGGAGTAGTAGCCGGCGCTGTAGCCGCCCACGCCGCTGCAGAAGACGTGGGCGAAGTAGTTGGTCCGGTAGCGGGCGCGGATCGGCGCGAAGGCGATCCCCAGCCGCTCCAGGGCCGCCGCCTCGAACGCCTCGGCGTCCTCGACGGTCTCACCGGGGGACAGCCGGTGCCAGGCCCAGTCGAGCAGGGCCGCGGAGAGATACTCCACGGTCGCGTACCCCTGGTTGAACGTCTCGGCGGCCTTCATCTTCTCCAGCAGTTCCCCGGGCACCGGCTCGCCGGTCTCGTGGTGCCTGGCGAAGTTGGCGAGGACCGAGGGCCAGGTCGCCCACATCTCGTTCACCTGGGAGGGGTACTCCACGAAGTCCCTCGGCACCTCGGTGCCGGAGACGAGGGGGAAGCGGACGTCGGAGAACAGGCCGTGCAGGGCGTGGCCGAACTCGTGGAAGGTGGTGATGACCTCGTCGAAGGTCAGCAGCGTCGGGCCCTCGGACGGCTTGGTGATGTTGAGGTTGTTCAGTACCACGGGCAGGTCGCCGAAGAGGTGCGACTGGTCCACGAGGTTGTTCATCCACGCGCCGCCACGCTTGGTGGGCCGGGCGTAGGGGTCGAACGCGAACAGGCCGAGCGGTGAGCCGTCCGCTTCGAACACCTCGAAGACCCGTACGTCCGGGTGGTATCCGGACAGGTCGTCGCGGTCGGCCAAGGTGATCCCGTACAGCTCGCCGGCGGCGTGGAAGACACCGTCCCTGAGCACCCGGTTCAGCTCGAAGTAGGGGCGCAGTTCGGAGCCGTCGAAGTCGTAGCGGGCCTTGCGCACCTTCTCCGCGTAGAACGACCAGTCCCACGGCTCGATGGGGAAGCCGGCCTGCTCGGCCAGCGCCTCGGCCTCGCGCCGGGCGTTGGCCACCGCGGGGCCCACCAGTTTGCCCAGCATCTCCTCGACCGCGTCGGTGGTCTTGGCCGTCTGGTCGGCGACGGAGTAGGCGGCGTGGTCGGGGTAGCCGAGCAGGGCGGCCCGCTCGGCGCGGAGTGTCGCGATCCTGGCGGCCAGCTCGAAGTTCTCCGGTGCCCGGTTCGCCGAGAGCTCGTACAGCCTCCTGCGGGTCTCCCTGTCGGTCAGCTCGGCCAGGGCGGGCTGGTTGGTGACGTTGAGCAGCGGCAGGACGTAACCGCCGTCCCTCTCGATCGCCTTGATCGCGCTGTCGGAGAGCCCGTCGAGCTCCCTGGCGTCCTCGACGACCAGCGCCGAGGCGGTGGAGGCCGCCAGCAGGTTCTGGGAGAAACAGGTGGCCAGCCTGGTCAGCTCCTCGTTGAGCTCCTTGAGCCGCCCCTGCTCGACCTCGGTCAGGTCGGCGCCGGCCCGGACGAAGTCCACGCGGTACTTCTCCAGCAGCCACGCCTCCTCGGGATCCTCGGTGGACACCTGCTTGATCCGTTCGTACAGCGCGCGGTTCAGCCGGACCGCGTCGCCGTGTTTGGTCAACCGTGGGTAGACCTCGGTTTCGAGCTCCCGGACGCGGTCGGTCGCGTCGGAGGCGGCGATGCTGGAGAAGACCGTGACGGTCCGCTTCAGGATCTGGCCCGAGCGCTCCAGCGCCTCGACGGTGTTGGCGAACGTGGCCGGCTCGGCGTCACCGGCGATCGCCTCTATCTCCCGCAGTTGTTCGGCCATGCCGCGTTCGAAGGCGGGAAGATAGTGCTCCTCCCGGATCTCGCCGAAATTTGGCAACTTGTAGGGCAATGGGCTGGGGGCGAAGAACGGGTTCTCGGCCAAGGCATGGCTCCTTAGATGGGGACGGATCTCCTGAGCAGCGTTACACAACGACCCGCCGGAGGGCACGGCGACGGTGGGGGACGGTCTCGAAAGACATCCGTGGGACACCGAGGGGGGAGGGCCTGGAGGCGTGAGGGGAGGGGCGCTGAGATGCCGGGGAAGGGCCGTGGGGGAGCGCGGGACACCGAGGGGATTGGCGGTCAGTCAATCGTTTTGGTCTTGACCCCCAACCTGGGCTATTCTTTCGGAGTCGCCAGCGAACCCCGCAAGGGGGTCAAGCGCGGTGGGGTATGGTGTAATTGGCAACACGGCTGATTCTGGTTCAGTTGTTCTAGGTTCGAGTCCTGGTACCCCAGCTGCACCTCCTTCGGGAGGTGCCGCGGATTCCTCTCCGGCGGGATCCGACGACAGTGTGTATGGTCCCGTCGTCTAGTGGCCTAGGACGCCGCCCTCTCAAGGCGGTAACGCCGGTTCGAATCCGGTCGGGACTACCACTGTCATCTTCGCAAGGCTCCGTCGTCTAGTGGCCTAGGACGCCGCCCTCTCAAGGCGGTAGCGCCGGTTCGAATCCGGTCGGGGCTACCCGGCTGAAACCCTCGGAAGCATTGGCTTCCGGGGGTTTTCGCATTTCCGGCCACCGCTTTCCGGCGATCGCCCTCTTCTCCCGTCTCCCGGCGACACCTCTGTTTCCCGGTCACCCCTGTCCGGAGGGCGCCACCACCCCTGCCCGGAGGGCGCCGCGGCGGCGCGGGCCGTATCCCCCGTACAGTCGTCCGCACCGAGCACGCCGCGGTGGCGCGGGCCGTACACCCGTGCCACCGCGGTCACGCCGTCTAATTGTGGGCGGAGCGGGCCTTGAACAGGGCCCGCTTGGCGGCCTTGCCCACCTGCTTGTCCGGGTGGGCCTTGCCGATCGCCTCCAGCAGCTCCTCCAGATGCGGGTGTGGCACCTTCCAGATCACGTCCAGCAGGCTGATCAGGTTCGGTACGTTGCCGATGTCGTCCAGGCTGCTGACGAACTCCGGCCGGCCGAGACCGGCGGAGATGGTCAGCATGTCGAGGATCAGCCAGTGGGTGTCGGCCTGGGTGGGCGCGGGAGCGTCCTCGATGCCGAGCTGGGCCAGGTGGGTGGCGGCGTACGGGCGCAGGGACGGCTCGTTGAGGGCCTCCTGCCACGCGGGCACGGCCACCTCGCCGAGCGAGCCGACCATGCTGGCCGCCTGGACCCGGACCAGCGCGTCCGCGTCGTCCTCGGCGGCGGCCTCCAGCAGCTCCTTGGCCGCGTGGTCGGGCCGACGCAGCTCCATCCAGGCGGCGAACTCGGCGTCCGCCTCCTCCTCGGGCAGCTCCGCGCTGAAGGAGAGCAGGTCCAGGGCGGTCATCGCGTCGATGGCCGGCCGGGCGTCCAGCTCGATGTCGGCGTCGTCCGCCAAGTGGACGACGCCCTCCATGCCGAGCGGCGTCAGCCGTACCTGCTCGTGCTCGACCTCGACCATGCCGTAGCCGGCGAGCCAGTCGAGCACGGGGCTGAGCGGGTCGCCGTACTGCGCGATGGCCGAGGTCCAGGCGTCGGCGCCCTGCTCGTCGTACTCGGAGACGGCCTCGGCCAGTTCGGTACGGAGGTCGGCCAGCGGTTTGGAACCGGTGGCCAGGAGCACCCGGACCAGCAGCGCCCGGGTCAGCCCGGACAGGGCGATCGTGGCGTCCTCGTCCTCCAGCTCGGGGTCCCCGTAGTCGATCGAGTGCAGACCGGCCATCCAGGCGTCCAGGACGTCGTCGTCCTCCTCGAAGGGCCACTCGGTGGTGTCGGCGTCGGCGCTGACGGTGTCCTCGCCCTCGGGCTGGAGGAAGTCCAGGTCGATCGCGAGGTTCCAGATGTTCCAGAGCGCGGGCACCGAGTCGGCCAGCGGCCTGTCGCCCGCGGCCGGGACGGCGAGCCCCAGCGCCCCCAGGGCCTCGGTGATCTCGGCGTCGGTGAGCAGGTTCGTCTCGCCCACCCGGCGCTCGGATCCGACCCAGATCGCGAGGTCGCGGGCCTTGACGATCAGCTTCGCCCGCCGGGCGGCGGCGGCCAGCTCGGCGTCCGGGCGGAGCCGGATGGTCGGCAGTTCCGCCAGCTCGTCGGCGAACGGCTCGAAGTCGCCGAGCCCGTCGGTCTCCTCCTCGTCCTCGTCCCCGTAGTCGTCCTGCTCGACGAGGTCCTCCATCGCGTCGACGAAGTCGTCTTCGAGGTGGTCGAGCTCGGTCAGCAGCTCGGTGAGCGCGGCGGAGCCCTTGGTCAGCCGGTCCGTCTCCGACAGGAAGGTCAGATAGGCGCGGATCGAGGGCACCATGCCGTCGGCTGCGGCGTCCGGATCCTCCACGACCTGTGGCATCCGGTCGAGCAGCACGGTGCGCAGATCTGCCTGCCTCCACCGGCCGACGTCGGTGGAGGCGATCAGCCGGTGCCACAGGGCGACGGAACCGACCAGATTGGAATCGCTCCCGGGCGCGTTCTCCCGCGCCCAGAGAATGAAGTCTTGGAGCAGGGGGCGCAGTTCAGCGGCGGCTGCCTCGATGCGATCTGTCACCTACCCAGCCTAGGGGGCCGCAAGGGTGCTCGCCTCCCCATATCGCACAGCTCAGTTGGCCCGTCGCATCGATTCGGTGATCCGTTCGGCGGCGGAGACCACCGGAGCGGCGTGCAGCCGGCCCGGGGTACGGGTCAGACGCTCGATGGGGCCGGAGACCGAGATCGCCGCGACCACCTTGCCGGCCGCCCCCCGGATCGGCGCCGAGACGCTGGCCACGCCCTGCTCACGCTCGCCCACGCTGTGCGCCCACCCCCTGCGGCGGACGCCGGCCAGGGTCGACGCGGTGAACTTGGCGCCGCGCAACCCCCGGTGGAGGCGGTCGGGCTCCTCCCAGGCGAGCAGGATCTGCGCGGCCGATCCGGCGAGCATCGGCAGGGCCGAGCCGACCGGGACGGTGTCGCGGAGCCCGCTGGCCCGTTCGGCGGCGGCCACGCACACCCGCTCGTCGCCCTGGCGGCGGTAAAGTTGGGCGCTTTCGCCGGTCAGGTCCCTGAGCTGGGTCAGCACCGGCGACGCGACGGCCAGCAGCCTGTCCTCCCCGGCGGCGGTGGACAGCTCCGACAGCCGGGGGCCCAGCACGAATCGGCCCTGCGGGTCGCGGGAGACGATGCGGTGATGTTCCAGCGCGACGGCGAGACGATGGGCCGTGGGCCGGGCCAGTCCGGTGGCGTGGACGAGCTGGGCCAGCGACGCCGGACCGGCTTCGAGGGCGTTGAGCACCAGTACGGCCTTGTCGAGTACGCCGACTCCGCTAGAGTTGTCCATACACCGATACTGCCGTCTCGACATATGAGAAAGCAAGTGGGGTGCGGAATGGCGATCGCAAGGAGGCGACATGGGCCGCACGCTGGCGGAGAAAGTCTGGGAGCAGCACGTCGTACGACGTGCCGAGGGAGAACCCGACCTGCTCTATATCGACCTGCACCTCATCCACGAGGTGACCAGCCCCCAGGCGTTCGACGGCCTGCGCCTGACCGGCCGCCCGGTCCGGCGCCCCGAGCTGACGATCGCCACCGAGGACCACAACGTCCCGACCGTGCTCGGCCCGATCACCGACCCGGTGTCGCGCGCCCAGGTCGAGACGCTGCGCAAGAACTGCGCCGAGTTCGGCGTCCGGCTGTACCCGATGGGTGACGCGGGCCAGGGGGTCGTGCACATCATCGGCCCGCAGTTCGGCCTGACCCAGCCGGGCATGACGATCGTCTGTGGCGATTCTCACACCTCCACCCACGGCGCGTTCGGCGGCATCGCCTTCGGCATCGGCACCTCCGAGGTGGAGCACGTGCTGGCCACCCAGACGCTTCCCGCCTACCGGCCGAAGACGATGGCCGTCGAGGTCTCCGGCGAGCTGCCGGTGGGCGTCACGGCCAAGGACCTGATCCTGGCGATCATCGCCAGGATCGGCACCGGCGGCGGCCAGGGCTACATCGTCGAGTATCGGGGCGAGGCCATCCGCAGGCTCTCCATGGAGGGCCGGATGACCGTCTGCAACATGTCCATCGAGGCGGGCGCCCGGGCGGGCCTGATCGCCCCGGACGAGACCACGTTCGAGTATCTCAAGGGTCGTCCCCACGCCCCGGCGGGCGAGCGGTGGGACGCCGCGGTCGCGCACTGGCGGTCGCTGGCCACCGACGAGGACGCCGTCTTCGACGCGGTCGTGGAGATCGACGCCTCCGCGCTGACCCCGTTCGTCACCTGGGGCACCAACCCGGGCCAGGGGGCTCCGCTGGGCGCCTCCGTGCCGGACCCGCATGACACCGACGACCCGGCCGCGGCCCGGCGCGCGCTGGACTACATGGGCCTGACCGCCGGCACCCCGCTCCGCGAGATCGAGGTGGACACGGTCTTCGTGGGCTCCTGCACCAACGGCCGTCTGGAGGACCTGCGGGCCGCGGCCGACGTGCTGCGGGGCCGCCGGGTCGTCACCCGCACGCTGATCGTCCCCGGCTCGATGCTGGTCAAGCTGGAGGCCGAGCGGGAGGGGCTGCACGAGGTGTTCAAGGCCGCCGGCGCTGAGTGGCGCGAGGCGGGCTGCTCGATGTGCCTGGGCATGAACCCCGACACCCTCGCCCCCGGTGAGCGCAGCGCCTCGACGTCCAACCGCAACTTCGAGGGACGTCAGGGCAAGGGAGGCCGTACGCACCTGGTCTCCCCGCAGGTCGCCGCAGCGACCGCCGTCACCGGAAAACTGACCGCGCCCGCCGACCTGGCCTAGGAGACCCCGATCATGGAAGCCTTCACCGTTCACACCGGCCGGGCCGTACCGCTGCGCCGCAGCAACGTGGACACCGACCAGATCATCCCCGCCGTCTGGCTCAAGCAGGTCAGCCGGACCGGGTTCGAGAGGGGCCTGTTCTCCGCCTGGCGCGAGGACCCGGGCTTCGTGCTGAACGACCCCGCCCACGAGGGCGCCTCGATCCTCGTCGCCGGACCCGACTTCGGCACCGGCTCCTCGCGCGAGCACGCCGTCTGGGCGTTGCAGCAGTACGGCTTCCGCGCCGTGATCGCAGCCCGTTTCGGCGACATCTTCCGTAATAATTCCACCAAGATGGGCCTGCTCCCGGTCGTCCTGCCGGCCACCGCGGTCGAGGCCCTGCAGGCCGCGGTGGAGGCCGACCCCGCTCTGGAGATCACCGTTGACCTGCGGGAACGGCAGGTGCGCTGGGCCGGCGAGGTCGTCGCGTTCGAGATCGACGACTACACCCGCTGGCGGCTGACGGAGGGGCTCGACGACATCGGCCTGACCCTCAGGAACGCCGATGACATCGGGATATACGAGAATGGTCGGCAGCCATGGCTGCCGACGACCGTCTGATCCGTTCAGAAGACGAGCTGGCGCGGCGGTTGCGCGACGCGCACCGCCGCGTTCGCGTCCTGTCCCTGCCCGCCGCCCAGCGGGAGCGGCTGGCCAGGCGCCTGCTCTCCATCTGCGACCTCGCCAAGCGTGATCTCCTCCACGCAGCGGGGCGTCTTGATTTATTCCTTCTCGACCTTGATGCTCTGGTTTCAGATACGCCAAGTGCTGGAAACATTGCGGAAGGTGATTGAGTCATACGGCTCCGTCCCTTAATTTCAAGCGGGCAAGGGGTTTCTCGCTCTGTTGAGACCTCAGGCCGTGACAAATCGGGTGAGACGGGCTATCTGCCTTATGACCCACTCCCAGACATCGGTAAGCAGGGGGAGCAACCTTTATGAACAAGAAGGAACTCGTCGACGCGATCGCGGATCGAGTGGGCGACAGGAAAACCGCCACCGAGGCCGTGAACGCGGTGCTCGACACCATCCAGAAGACCGTGGCCGGTGGAGACAAGGTCTCGATCACCGGCTTCGGCGCCTTCGAGATGGTGCACAAGCCCGCCCGTTCGGCCCGGAACCCTTCGACCGGCGCCGAGATCAAGGTCGCCGAGAGCTGGGGGCCCAAGTTCCGGCCCGGTTCGGACTTCAAGGAGCTCGTCAACGTGGAGGGGAAGAAGGCCGCGAAGAAAAAGTAGGGCTCCACTCGGGTGCCCGGGCTCCCGTTGAGGGGATCCGCCGCATCCGCCCTTACGGGGTCGCCCCGCCCGCACGGGCGGGGCGGCGGCCGGTCGGCCGGAACGGGTCCGAGGTCGCCTCGGGAAACGGGGCCTCGGCCGGCCGGAGCGGGCTTCGGGGCCGTCTCGCGGGGCGCGGGCCCCGGCCGGTCAGGCCCGGTCCGCGATCATTTCGGGGGCCCGAGCGGGGGGCTCGGGGCTTCGGGCAGGGGAAAGGTCGACAGCGTGACGTAGGTGACGAGACCGTCGTCCACCAGGATGTTCACCCGCTGGCCCGCCCTGAGCAGCCGGAGCGGCCCGGCGTCGAAGGCCGCAGCGCCGAACGGGATCTCGGTCCCGTCGTCGAGATAGGCCGACCCCGACCTGGTCGCCGGGTCGAAGGCCCGCACCGTCGCCTGCACCCGGTCAGCCTAGTCCCGGCCGGGCTCGGCGGAGGGGGACGGGTCCGCGTTCCGCGCGGCCTCCTCGGCGAAGGACGCCAGGCCCCGGATGATGATCTCGATACCGAGGTCGAACCGCTCGTCGTTGCCGCTCACCAGCATCAGGTCGCCGAGTGAGGTCAGGTTCGGGAAACGCTCGGGCGGTAGATCCCTGAAGTAGAGGCGCAACGTCTCGCGCATGTCCGCCCAGGACCGCTCGCCCGCCTCCTGGCGGCGGGCCTCCCACATGCTCTCCTCCAGCGCGAAGCCGTCGATGAAGGTGGAGATCACGTCGCCCGCCGCCCCGGCGAGGCGGTCGGGGAGTCCCGCGGCCCGGAAGAGGCCCAGAAGCTGCTCCAGATGCGGCAGCGTCTCGGGACCGAAGGGCGTCTCCCCCATCGAGAGCCGGGCCATGTCGCGGTGCTCAAGCAGCTTGGCCCGGCCGGTGCGGGCGTAGTCCCTCACCTGCTCCCGCCAGCGCTCCGGGTCGGGGGTGGGCAGATCCCAGCCGGTGAAGAGCCGGGCGTACATCAGCTCAAGGAGATCGTCCTTGCCCGTGACGTGGGCGTAGAGGGCGGAGACCGCGACGCCCAGCTCGGCCGCGACCTGGCGCATGCTCAGCCTCTCGTAGCCCTCCCGGTCGAGCACCGCGTAGGCCGCGTCCACGATCCGGTCCCGGGTGAGCGGGATCCGGGTGGGTCCGGGCCTCCGGCGTGCTCGCTCCCAGGGCAGTGCGGGCAGCTCGTCACTCATGGCACCAGTCTAACGCTTCCCTGAACAGTGCTCACGTTGGCGAACGCTGCTCATTTTCGCGACATATCTTGTCTAGCGGAGAGATGCGACATATCTTAAGAACATCGCACTGTTCGGCGAACATCATTCGTTTTGAGAACAGTGTTCATGTATGCTGAACGCCGTTCACAACCGATGAGCGCGCCCCCCGCGGATCAGTACGAGGAGTCCCCATGTCCACTGGCCTGACAGCCACGGCCCAGCCGGCGACCGAGCCGGCCGCCTACCGGTGGCGCTGGGCCGCGCTCCTGGTGATCCTGGCCGCCGAGGTGATGGACCTCCTCGACGCGATGATCACCAACATCGCCGCCCCCACCATCCGGGCCGAGCTCGGCGGCACCGCCGGCACCATCCAGTGGCTCGGCGCCGCCTACACCCTCTCCATGGCCGTCGGGTTGATCACCGGCGGGCGGCTGGGCGACATCTTCGGCCGCAAGCGGATGTTCCTCATCGGCGCGCTCGGGTTCACCGCGGGCTCGCTGCTGTGCGCCGTCGCCCAGTCGCCCGAACTGCTCGTCGCCGCACGGGTCGTACAGGGCCTGTTCGGCGCGGTCATGCTGCCGCAGGGGCTCGGCATGATCAAGGAGATGTTCCCGCCGAAGGAGATGGGAGCGGCGTTCGGCCTGTTCGGGCCGGTCATGGGCCTGTCCTCGGTGGGAGGCCCGATCCTGGCCGGATGGCTGATCGACGCCGACTTCCTCGGCACCGGCTGGCGCATGATCTTCCTGATCAACCTGCCGCTCGGCCTGGCCGCGCTGGCCGCCGGGCTGCGCCTCCTGCCCGAGTCCCGCTCGCCGCGCCCTCCCAGGCTCGACATCCCCGGGGTGATCCTGGCCTCCGCCGCCGGGCTGCTCCTGGTCTTCCCACTGGTCCAGGGCCGGGAGAGCGGCTGGCCCGTCTGGTCCTTCGTGATGATGGGCGCGTCCGTGGCGGTCTTCGCGGTCTTCGGCTGGTTCGAGTCCCGAAAGAGCCGCGCGGGCGGTGACCCGCTGGTCGTCCCCAGCCTCTTCCGCAAGCGGGCCTTCACCGGCGGGCTCCTGACCGGCCTGGTCTTCTTCTCCTCCATGTCGGGCTTCGCGCTGGTGTTCAACCTCTACAGCCAGATCGGCCTCGGATACTCCACACTCAAGGCCGGCCTGGTGATGATCCCCTGGTCGCTGGGCATGGTCGCCGGCTTCGGCCTGGCCCAGGCGGTGGCGAGGTTCGGCCGCCGGGTCCTGCAGGGCGGGGTCCTGGTCATGGCGCTCGGCACGCTGGGCGTCCTGCTGACGATCACACTCGTGGAGGCGCCGGCGACCCCCTGGCAGTTCGTTCCCGCCCTGGCGGTCACCGGCGTCGGCATGGGGCTGCTGATGGCACCGTTCTTCGACATCGTGCTGGCCGGGGTCGAGCAGCACGAGACCGGTTCCGCCTCCGGCACGCTGACCGCGGTCCAGCAGCTCGGCGGCGCCTTCGGGGTGGCGCTGCTCGGCACGGTCTTCTTCGACCTGCTGGCGGCCTCGCCGGCCCCCGACTTCGCCGGGGCGATGCGGGTCGTGCTCTGGACTGTCGCCGGCATGCTTCTGCTGACCTTCCTCGCGGCCTTCCTGCTGCCGGGGCAGGCTCGCGAGGAGGAGCACGCCGGGCACTGACCCGCGGGTCCGGCGGCGCGACGAGAGGCCGCGCCGAGGGGCCGGGGAAGCCGGAGAGGAGCGGGGAGGCCGAGAGGCGGGGAGGGAGCGGAGGGGGAGTCCCTAAGGGGGGTTCCCCCTCCTCAGCTCGTCCACCACCGCGAGGGTGCGGGGGCCGACGCCGAGCGCGAGCGCGGCCCACAGGTCGTCGGGGGTGTCCACGTCCCGGCGGACCGAATCGGTCCCGTCCGGGCAGAGCTCCTTCGTCCCGCGC
The DNA here is from genome assembly GCF_040614315.1 of Streptosporangium sp. NPDC006007. Classification (NCBI taxonomy): domain Bacteria; kingdom Bacillati; phylum Actinomycetota; class Actinomycetes; order Streptosporangiales; family Streptosporangiaceae; genus Streptosporangium; species Streptosporangium sp. NPDC006007. The sequence continues at coordinate 24,994 of NZ_JBEXUG010000004.1, forward strand.
CGCAGATGGCGCTCGCGGGACTCGCCGCCGAACCCGGGGGTGAACGGGACGCCGGCCCGCACCCCGTAGAAGGTCGTGCCCACCTCGGCGGCGTCGGGCAGGAACGCCTGGTCGAACTCCGCGGCGGCGGCGAGCACACGGGCCAGCTCCGCCGGGCGGAGCGCCGGGAGGTCGGCCTGGAGCGCGCCCACCGGGTCGCCGGGCGCCAGCCGTACGGCTTCGGCGGCGCCGTGGCGCAGCGCCGCGTTCAGCCCGGCCTCCGGGTCGCCGACCACGTGGGCGCCCACCGCGCCGAGCGCCTCGGCGGCCACCGGATCACCCGTCACCACCACGACCCGTGCGACGGCCGCGCAGCTCAGCGCCGCCTCGACGGTGTCGCAGGCGATCGCCACGGCCAGTGCCGCCCGGTACGGCCCCGCGGCCCGCGACAGCCGGGTCTTGGCGGCGACCAGCGTCTTGACGGGTACCACGAGGGTCCAGGTGGAACATTCCTGAGCAGGCATAGCCTTAAGCATCTCGCCTCGACATCCCGTGCGGCCAACCGGGACACTTGGGGCGCACCCCGCTCGGATGGAGGAGCTGCGATGAGACGCCCTGGATGGCCTTCCCGCTTCTGGGTCGCCGTGGCCGTCACGATCGTCAAGCCGATCTCGTGGCTCCTGGTCGGAAGGGACTGGCGCGGGGCGGGTCATCTGCCGGACGGCGGCGGGATCATCCTGGTGGTCAACCACCTCTCCTGGGCCGACCCCATCCTGGTGGCGGACTACCTTTACAGCAACGGCCGCTGGCCGGTGATCCTGGCCAAGTCGGGGCTCTTCTCCGTGCCGGTGCTCGGGCGCGCGGTGAAGGGGCTGATGGCCATCCCGGTCTATCGGGAGAGTGCCGACGCGGCCCGCTCGCTCGCGGAGTCGGAGCGCAGGCTCGCCGAGGGGGCCTGCGTGATGTTCTATCCTGAGGGCACCTGCACCCGCGATCCCCGGCTCTGGCCGATGGAGGGCAAGACCGGCGCCGCCCGGCTGGCCCTGGCGACCGGCGCGCCGGTGATCCCGGTGGCCCACTGGGGTGCCCAGGAGATCCTGCCCTACGGCCGCAGGTGGCCCCGTCTCCTGCCGCGCAAGACCTTCCGGGTGCTGGCCGGGCCGCCGGTCGACCTGTCGAGGTACGAGGGGCGGCCGCTCCACGCCGACGTCCTGCGCCGGGCGACCGCCGACATCATGACGGCGATCGCCGTTCAGCTCGCCGAGTTACGCGGGGAGAAGGCACCCGAGACGCTGTTCAAAAGACCCTCTGACCATTGACTTCGACGTACGGTGATGAAATGACCAAGGCGGCTGTATTCGGCACGGGTTCGTGGGGCACGACCTTCGCGATGATTCTCGAAGGGGCGGGCTGCCGGACGACCCTGTGGGGCAGGCGGCCGGAGGTCGTCGAGGCGATCGACCGCCGGCACGAGAACCCCGACTACCTGCCCGGCGCGATGCTGCCCGAGACCCTGCGCGCCACCACCGATCCCGCCGAGGCCCTCGACGGCGCCGACTTCGTGGTGCTCGCCGTCCCCTCCCAGACGCTGCGGTCCAACCTGATCCGGTGGAAGCCGGATCTGCCGCCCGAGGCGGTGCTGGTCAGCCTGATGAAGGGCATCGAGCTCGGCACCACCAAGCGGATGAGCGAGGTGATCTGCGAGGTCGCCGAGGTGTCCCAGGAGCGGGTCGCGGTGGTGTCGGGGCCCAACCTGGTCGGGGAGATCATCCGGGGGCAGCCGGCCGCGACCGTGGTCGCGTGCGCCGACGAGCGCGTCATGGAGCGGCTTCAGGCCGCCTGCCACCTGCCGCCGTGGTTCCGTCCCTACACCAACCCCGATGTGGTGGGGGTGGAGCTCGGCGGGGCGGTCAAGAACGTGATCGCCCTGGCCGTCGGCGTCGCGGCGGGGATGGGCCTCGGCGACAACGTCGGGGCGATGCTGATGACGCGCGGGCTGGCCGAGATCTCGCGGCTGGGTACGGTGCTCGGCGCGGATCCGCACACCTTCGCCGGGCTCGCCGGGATGGGGGATCTCATAGCGACCTGTACGTCCCCATTGTCCAGGAACCGTACCTTCGGTGAGAATCTTGGCCGGGGCATGACCCTCTCCGAGGTCATCGCCGCGACGAAACAGACCGCCGAGGGGGTCAAGTCCTGCGAGTCGGTCTTGGAACTGGCCAGAAAGCACGACGTGGAGATGCCGATCACGGAGGTGGTGGTGGCCGTCGTCCATGACGGGATGCCCCCCAGCGAGGCCGCGATGCTGCTGATGTCGCGGACCCCCAAACCGGAACGGTACGGCATTTGACGTCCACTCCGACCTCGGCGGCCGAGGACTGTCGGCCATCCGACCCACCGATGTCCTGAGGGAGGGAAGTGCCGTCGCCCTCCGGCCCGAAGACCGGAGCGTTTCGGCGCGGATAGGGTGAACCGACGTATACGCAGACAGAAGGGCGAGAACACCCGATCGGTGCATCCGCCCCCCCTGACCACACACGGGCAGGTCCCGCTGGGCCTTCCGGTATGGCGCAACTCCGCGTGGGGCTTCGGCGAGTGCGCCGAGTACGCCGACGCGTGCGGTGACAGCCGCTCCGCCTTGGCCCCCGGCCGGGTGGACAACCCCACCACCGCCGCGTTCGCCGCCGCGGTGGCCTCGCTGGAGGGGGCCGCGGCGCCCGAGGACGTCTCCGGGCAGGCGTTCGCGTCCGGGATGGCCGCGATCACCGCCGTCCTGATGACCTTCCTGCGCGCGGGGGCGCACATCGTCGCCCCGGTCCCGGTCTGCGGCGGGACCCGCTCGCTGATCACCAACGTGCTGTCCAGGTTCGGGGTCAGCGCGAACTTCGTCGACTACGGCGATCTCAGCCGGGTGAGCGCCGAGATCAGGCCCAGCACAAAGATCATCTACGCGGAGACGCTGTCCGACCCGACCATGGCCGTCTCCGACATCCGCGGCCTCTACCGGATCGCCCGCGGAGCCGGGGCGCTGCTGGTGGTCGACTCCACCTTCGCCACCCCGATCGTGTGCCGCCCCCTCGAACACGGCGCCGACCTGGTGATCCACTCCGCGACCAAGTACCTCGGCGGGCACGACGACTGCGTCGGCGGCGTCGCGGTCGGCCGGCCCGACCTGATCGCCCGGCTCCGCGAGGTCCGCGTCGACACCGGCGGCGCGCTCTCCGCCGACGACGCCTTCCTGCTCCGCCGGGGCCTGGCGACCCTGCCGCTCCGGGTGCGCAGGATGTGCGCCACCGCGATGGTCTTCGCCGCGGCGGTGGCCAAGCATCCCGCCGTGCGCCGGGTCGACTACCCGGGCCTGCCGGAGCACCCCGGCCACCGGCTCGCCAGGCACCTGTTCGACTCGGGGCCCGAGGGGACCAGGTACGGCGCCTGCGTGACGGTCACCCCGCACGGCGGCTACGACGCGGGCGTGGCGCTGGCCGACGGCCTCAGGCTCGCCTCGATCGCCACCTCGGCGGGCGGCACCCGCACCAGGGCCACGCACGTGGTCTCGGCCGGCCATCCCCGGCTCGGCGCGGGCTCCGGCGTCGACGCGGCGGCCGTCCGGTTCTCCATCGGGCTGGAGGACGCGGAGGACCTCATCGCGGATGTGACCCAGGCGTTGGACTCCCTTCCCACATCGGATGGATAGGCATGTCTGACAACGGGAACGACATTTTAGAGGGGGTAGATTCGGTCATCATGAGCGATCAGTATGGAAGCCGGCCTCGGGTCGCGGTCGTCTTCGGTGGGCGCAACTCCGAGCACGCCGTCTCCATCCTCGGAGCCGGGAGCGTGCTGGATGTCATCGACCGGTCGAAGTACGAGGTGGTTCCCGTGGGGATCGCCCAGGACGGCCGCTGGGTGCTCGCCTCCGGAGAGCAGCGCTACGCGATCGAGGGCGACGATCTGCCGGTCGTCGACGCCCAGGGCATCGGGCTGGCGCTGCCGTCGGGCGACGGTTCGCTGGTGGCCTGCGATGTCGGCGACATCCCGGTCGAGCTCGGCAGGGTGGACGTCGTCTTCCCCGTGATGCACGGACCCTTCGCCGAGGACGGGACGATCCAGGGGCTGCTGGAGATGGCCGGGGTCCGCTACGTCGGCTCCGGGGTGCTGGCCAGCGCGGTCGGCATGGACAAGGGCTACATGAAGATGGTGCTCGCCGCCTCCGGCCTGCCCGTCGGCCCGCACGTCGTCGTCCGCGACCGCGACTGGCGGATCGACCGGGAGCGGGTGCTCAAGGAGGTCCAGGAGCTCGGCTGGCCGGTCTTCGTCAAGCCCGCCCGCGCCGGGTCGAGCCAGGGCATCTCCAAGGCCCACGACCTGCGGGAGCTGGAGTCGGCGATCGAGTTCGCCCGGGGGCACGACCCCAAGGTGCTGGTGGAGGCCGCGATCGTGGGCCGTGAGATCGAGTGCGCGGTGCTGGAGTCGCTGGGCGACGAGCGCCCCAGGGCCAGCCTGCCCGGTGAGGTGCTGGTCCACGGCGACCACGAGTTCTTCGACTTCGCGGCCAAGTACATCGGGCAGGACATGTCGCTGGCCGTGCCCGCCGACATCCCGGCGGACGTGGTCGAGGAGCTGAGGGCGATGGCCGTGCGCGCCTTCGAGGCGCTGGGCTGCGAGGGACTGTCCCGGGTCGACTTCTTCTACACCGCCGACGGACGGCTGATCCTCAACGAGATCAACACGATGCCCGGCTTCACCGCGGTGTCGGTCGCGCCGCAACTGTGGGCCGCCACCGGCCTGCCGTACGCCGGGCTGGTCGACCGGCTGATCCAGCTGGCGCTGCGCCGCTCACCCGGTCTGCGATAGCGCGGCCTTGACGGGGGCCGCGAGCTCGACGAGCACGTCCTGCGGGACGTGGTCCCGGGAGATCGTCACCTCGACGTAGGCCGCCCCGCCGACCGCGGTGAACAGCGCCGGTCTGGCGGGATCGGGGAACCACGCCACCCCGTCTATCTCCGGCACCTGCTCGGTGGCCGTCATCGTCGCCGGGCGGGGCACCCCGCAGCGCAGCGCGATCCGGGCGTCCCCCCACACCGCCACGTACGGCGAGGCGGGCGTCGACTCCACCCGGTCCAGGCCGTCGAGTGTGCCGGGAAGGTGCCCGGCGAGCGACCTGCACGCGGCGGCGGCCGCCCCCTCCGGGACCGGCGGGTCCACGCGGACCGGGCCGCCGCATCCCGCCAGCGTCAGCAGGACGCAGGCGCACGCCGCCCAGCGGGCGGACCGGAGTGACATCTCACGTTCCCGATGGATCAGATATGGACGATGGGACAGGTAAGCGTACGCGTTATGCCGTCCACCGCCTGAATCTGCGCCACCACGAGCTTGCCCAGATCATCCACGTTACGGGCCTCGGCACGGACGATCACGTCGTAGGGGCCGGTGACGTCCTCGGCCTGGGTCACACCGGAGATGGAGGCGATCTGACCGGCGACGTTCGCCGCCTTGCCGACCTCGGTCTGGATAAGGATGTAGGCCTGCACCATAACGTCCTCCCGGGCGATCGGATCAGTGCCGAAGGGCCACCGTACCCTGTGATGAACGGGAGGTGTGTCATCACAGTCGGAGATCTCGGCGAATTCGGAGTAATTGCGCGTATTGCCGGACGTTTGCCACAGGGTGGGACGGTACTGCTCGGTCCGGGAGACGACGCCGCGATGGTGCGGGCTCCTGACGGGCGGGTCGTCGTGACGACGGACCTACTGCTTGAGGGTAGGCACTTTCGCCGCGATTGGTCCAGTGGCTATGACATCGGCCGTAAGGCGGCGGCCCAGAATCTCTCCGACATCGTGGCGATGGGCGCCGAGCCCACCGGCATCGTGGTCGGCCTCGGCCTGCCCGCCGACGCGGCCACGGGCTGGCTGGACGACCTCGTCGACGGCTTCCGCGACGAGTGCGACCTCGTCGGTGCCAGCGTGGTGGGCGGCGACATCACCCGCTGCGACCTGGTCGTGATCGGGATCACCGCCCTGGGCGACCTGGGCGGGCGTGCCCCGGTCACCCGCTCGGGGGCGCACCCCGGCGACGTGGTCGCGGTGGCGGGGCGGCTCGGCCACGCCGCCGCCGGTCTCGCGCTGCTCACCGCGGGCCTGACCGGTCCCGAGGAGCTGATCGAGGCCCACCGCCGTCCGGACCCGCCCTACGCCTGCGGCCCGCGGGCGGCCAGGCTCGGGGCGACCTCGATGCTCGACGTCAGCGACGGCCTGCTCCAGGACCTCGGCCACCTCGCGGAGGCCGGCGGGGTGGGCGTCGTCCTGCTGCCGGAGAAGTTCGCGGTCCCGCCCGCGATGGAGGAGGCCGCCCGGCTGCTCGGCGCCGACCCGCTGGAGTGGGTGCTCGCCGGTGGGGACGACCACGCCCTCGCCGCGACCTTCCCCGCCGGCGTACGGCTCCCGCCCCCGTGGACCGTGGTGGGTCACGTCGTCGCCGGCGACGGGGTGCAGGTCAAGGGCCGATCGCCGATTTATCGGGGCTGGGATCATTTCCGGAAGTGACGTTTCCCACTCTTGTGACATTAGTTAAATTTGCCACGAACGGTTACGGAACTGATATGAAGTTGGGCGGCCGAGATTCCCAAGAGGAAGGGGCGACATGGGCCGCCATGGTGAACATGGGGAAAACGCCCCCCGTGGCCGGGGGAAACCTGAGCCGAAGCCCGCTCCGGAGCCCGTAACCCGAGACGAGCCGACCGGACGCCGGCTCCGTCCGGAGGAGTCGGCGATCACCGAGCCACCCGAGGGGTCTCCCGGGTCCGGATGGTCGTCCACCACCCAGCTGTCCGACCCGCTCTGGCCCGACGAGGAACGGAGCCCCGGCGGGCGGGTCAAGACGGCGCTGCTCGCCGTCGCGGCGGTGATCGTGGTGCTCGGCGGGACCGTGATGGGCATCCAGGCGATGAGCGGCCCGGCGGGTTCGGCCGTCGACTGCTCACCGGGCCGGTGCCTCGCCGACGCCTCCAACCAGCCTGAGCCCTACATTCCGCTCACCGAGCCGGCGGACGGCCCCCCGCCCGCCGAGGAGCCCACGGCGCCCGAGGACTCCGCGGGCACCACCTCCGCCCCCGCCCCCGCTCCGGCACCGACTCCGCAGCGGGCCGGCCGTACCTCCGGCACCGGGCCCAGGCCGGCGCCGACGGCCACCCGCACCTCGCGCCGCCCCCAGCCGGCCCACCCCAGTGGAGAGCCCCGGCCCACGCCGAGCGCGACCGGAGAGTCGGTCATCACCGACACCCGCACCCACAGGCCGGCCGTGACCACCGAGCCCTCCGCCACCGCCGAGCCCACGGCCGACCCGAGCGCGGCCTCCGGAACCCCCGCCCCGGTGGGGGGCGCGGCGGTCACCGTCGGCTTCGGCATGGTGAAGGAGAAGGAACAGATCTACACCGCCGAGCTCGTGGTCGCCGCTCAGCAGCGGCTCGACCACCTGACACTGAGCGTGCCGGTCGGCGGCCGGGTCGCCTCGGTGAGCGGAGCCGACTGGAGGCAGTCCGGCCACACCCTGGTGATCGAGTCCGTCCGAGCCCTCGGCGCGGGTGAGAACCTGGTCGTCACCTTCACCGCCTACGGCGAGGCACAGCCGCCGCGGACCTGTCAGAGCACCCAGGGCGACTGTGTGATGACCTGACCGGAACCTGATTGGATGGGGTGCATGACCGGTTCAACCCCTCCCCGAGTGCTGACCGTCGCGGGCTCCGACTCCGGCGGCGGCGCGGGCATCCAGGCCGACCTGAAGACCATGCTGGCCCTCGGCGTGCACGGAATGAGCGTCGTCGCCGCGGTGACCGCCCAGAACTCACTGGGCGTGCAGGGATACTGGGAGCTCCCGCCTGAGGCGGTCCGGGCCCAGCTCGACTCGGTGCTGGGCGACATCGGCGTCCAGGCGGTCAAGACCGGAATGCTGGCCTCACCCGTGCTGGTGGAGACGGTGGCCGAGGTGCTGGCGCGGGTCGAGGCGCCGGTCGTGGTGGACCCGGTGGGGGTCTCCAAGCACGGTGACGCGCTGCTCGCGCCCGAGGCGGTGGACACGGTGAGGACGCTGCTGCTGCGGACGGCCACCGTCGTCACCCCGAACCTCTGGGAGGTGGCGCAGCTCACCGGCGTGAAGGTCGAGGACGACCGGGACATGCGCCGGGCCGCCGACGCCATCCTGGAGCTGGGGCCCGTCTGGGCGCTGATCAAGGGCGGTCATCTGCCCGGAGCCCCGGTGGACCTGCTGACCGACGGCACCCGGGAGTTCCGCTTCACCGCCGAACGCCACGACAACCGGCACACCCACGGCACCGGCTGCACCCTGGCCTCCGCCATCGCCTCCCACCTGGCCCTCGGTGACGACGTGCCGGCCGCCGTGGAGAAGGCCAAGCTGTACGTCACCGGCGCCATCGCCCACGGCTTCGCGCTGGGTTCGGGCATCGGCCCGGTGGACCACGCCTGGCGCTGGCGCTAGCCGTACCCGGCCGGCGCGGGACGCGGCGAGAGCGGCCCCGCACAGGCGACAGCCCGCCGCCCCGTGAAGGGGCGGCGGGCTGCGCGGAGGTTCTGACTAGCGGGTGACCTTGCCCGCCTTGATGCAGGAGGTGCACACGTTCAGCCGCTTCGGCGTGCCGTTCACCACTGCGCGCACGGGCTGGATGTTCGGGTTCCAGCGGCGGCGGGTGCGGCGGTGCGAGTGGGAGACGTTGTTGCCGAAGGTCGGCTTCTTAGCGCAAACATCGCAGACGGAAGCCACGGTTCGCTCCTTAGATCAGTCGAGAGGCTCGATCCGCCGCACTGGCGACGGTCATCGGGCACGCCGGGACGACCGGCTGGCCACACGAGGATATCCGATGTCCGGCCATGCATGCCAACACGGGCCGCCATGACTGGCCGAACGGGGATAATCTCCAAGGGCCACCGTAGCGCATCCCGGAGGGGCGGACGGCGGGCGTGCTGCGGGTTCTCCGTCCGGCCGCGCCGCGGCGGCCGTCGCGGGCGGGGGCCGGGCGGGTTCCGGCGGGGGAGCCGTACGGGGCGCGGGGAGGGCGTCCGCGCGGGTTCACAGGTGAGGCTTGGGGTGAGGTGCGTCGATTATGTCGCACGGACGCGGTAGAAACTTGGGGTGACGAGCTTCGACGAGCCGCTGACCAAGGCGCTTGACCCCAAGACGGCCAAGCTGCTGGAGAGCGTCCTCGACCTGCGCACCGTCGGCGACCTGCTGCGCCACTACCCCCGGCGCTACGCCGAGCGGGGGGAGCTGACCGACCTCGACGACCTGCGGATCGACGAGCACGTCACCGTGGTGGGCGAGGTCGCCAGGGCCATGCGCAGGCCGATGCGGAACAAGGGGGGCACCTGGCTGGAGGTCGAGGTCGTCGACGGCCGTCGCAGCAGGATCTACCTGTCGTTCTTCGGCAAGACCTCCCACATGGTGGAGTCGCGGCTGCGGCCCGGCGCACGGGGCATGTTCGCCGGGAAGGTCGGCGCGTTCGGCCAGGGCGACAAGCGCAGGTGGCAGCTCTCCCACCCCGAGTTCGAGATGTTCGACGAGAGCGAGGCCAAGGCCGAGGAGTTCGCCGCCGCGCTGGTGCCGATCCATCCGGCGGGCAAGGACGTCACGCCCTGGGCCGTCCGCAGGGCGCTGAGGGTGATCCTCGACACCCTGGAGCCCCTCGACGACCCGCTCCCGGCCGACCTGCGGAGCCGGCGAGGCCTTCCCGGTCTGGCCGAGGCGCTCCTGGCGATTCACCGGCCGCGTGACCACGCCGACGTCACCAGGGCGCGCCGGAGGCTCAAGTTCGACGAGGCGTTCCTGCTCCAGGCCGTGCTCATTCAGCGCCGGATGGCCGCCGCCTCCTGGTCGGCCACGCCCCGGCCGCCGCGCGGCGACGGGCTGCTGGCCGGCTTCGACGCGCGCCTGCCGTTCCAGCTCACCGAGGGGCAGCGGAGCGTGGGGGAGGAGATCGCGGGCGACCTGGCCCTGGCCCACCCCATGCACCGGCTGCTCCAGGGCGAGGTCGGCGCGGGCAAGACCGTCGTCGCGCTGCGGGCCATGCTCCAGGTGGTGGACGCCGGGGGGCAGGCCGTGCTGCTGGCGCCCACCGAGGTGCTCGCCCAGCAGCACCACAGGTCGATCTCCGCCATGCTCGGAGACCTGGCCGCCGGCGGGATGTTCGGCGGCACCACGGTCGCCCTGCTCACCGGTTCGCTCGGTATGGCGGCTCGCCGCTCGGCCATGCTCGACGCGGCCTCCGGCGCCGCCGGGATCGTGGTCGGCACCCACGCGGTCCTCCAGGAGCGCGTGCAGTTCGCCGACCTCGGCCTGGTCGTGGTGGACGAGCAGCACAGGTTCGGCGTCGAGCAGCGCGACGCGCTCCGGGAGAAGGCCGGCGGCGGTCGCCCGCACGTGCTGGTCATGACCGCCACGCCGATCCCGCGCACGGTCGCCATGACGGTCTTCGGCGACCTCACCGTCTCCACGCTCTCCCAGCTGCCCGCCGGGCGCGCGCCGATCACCACCCACGTGGTGCCCGCCACGGAGAAACCCCACTTTTTGGAGCGGACCTGGACGCGGCTGCGCGAGGAGGTCGAGCTCGGCCGGCAGGCGTACATCGTCTGCCCGCGGATCGGGGACCTGGAGGGGGACGAGGGCGATCTGTCGAAGGACGACGACGAGCGGCGTCCGCCGCTGGCCGTGCTCGACGTGGCCGCGACGCTGTCGGAGGGGCCGCTGCGCGGCCTCCGTACGGCGGTGCTCCACGGCAAGCTGCCGCCGGAGGAGAAGGACGCCGTGATGAGGGCCTTCACCCGGGGCGAGGCCGACGTCCTGGTGGCGACCACGGTCATCGAGGTCGGCGTGGACGTGCCCAACTCCTCGGTCATGGTCATCATGGACGCGGACCGGTTCGGGGTCTCCCAGCTCCACCAGCTGCGCGGCCGGGTCGGCCGGGGCGGGCTGCCCGGGCTCTGCCTGCTGGTGACCGACTCCCCGGGTGGCGGTCCGGCCCGTGAGCGTCTTGACGCGGTGGCCGCGACCCTGGACGGCTTCGAGCTGTCCCGCGTCGACCTGGAGCAGCGCCGTGAGGGTGACGTGCTGGGGGTGGCCCAGTCGGGCCGCAGGTCGTCGTTGAAGATGCTTCAGCTCCTGCGTGACGAGGAGGTCATCCACACCGCCCGCCTGGACGCCGAGGCCATGCTGACCGCCGACCCCGGGCTGGCGGGGTACCCCGTCCTCCGGATGGAGATCGACAGACTGCTGGCGGACGAGCGCGCCGAATATCTCGAAAAGGCATGAGACCGAGAGGGCCGGAGCTCGAAAGGGCTGGGAAACGCCCAACTGCGGGGACGGCCTCCCCCCGAATGCCGTCCCCGCTTGGGCCCACTCTCGGGTCAGGTGCCGAGAGCACCGGCGTGCGGAAGGGCTCACGATCACGCCGGTCGGCCTTCCCCTGGGTCACTTGAAGGCCGCAGGACTCATCATGCAAGGCCCCGTGGCCGGGGGGAACGACCCTTGCGCTTTCGTCGCCACTCCTTGCCCACTCTTGACCTAGATCACCTCGCCAGACCCTTTTGACCTGCGGTTATGTGATGCGCCACGACACGCCGGGCTGCGGACGCGCCTCGGTGCCGGGACCGTCGGGACAAGGGAGGACATCTTTCCGGGGCGTCTTCGCCCCCGGCGCGGCACCGCTCGCCGGCCCCCGGACCCGGCGTTCCACGACGGGTCCCGGAACCGGGGCCGGAGCCGGGACCGCACGGCGCGATCCCCGCCTGGACGGTCGCCGGGACGGCCGCTGAGACAATGGGCGGGTGAGTCGAGTCATCGCGGGAAGCGCAGGAGGACGGCGGCTGGCCGTGCCGCCGGGGATGGGGACCCGCCCCACGAGCGACCGGGCCAGGGAGGGGATCTTCTCCACGGTGGGGTCGCTGCTCGGCCCACTCGACGGCGCCAGGGTGCTCGACCTCTACGCGGGGTCCGGCGCGGTCGGCCTGGAGGCGCTGTCGCGGGGGGCGGCGCACGCGCTGCTCGTGGAGTCGGACGCGAAGGCGGTCCGCACGATCAGGGCCAACATCGCGGCCCTCGGGCTGCCGGGGGCCGAGCTGGTGGGCGACCGCGTCGAGCGGGTGCTGGCGCGCGGGGCCGCCGAGCCGTACGACCTGGTGTTCGCCGATCCGCCCTACGCGGTGACCGCCGAGGCGGTGGACACCGTGCTTGAGCTGCTGAGGGACCACGGCTGGCTGGCCGGGGAGGCGCTGGTGGCGGTGGAACGGGAGAGCCGGGGAAAAGACCTGGTATGGCCCTGTGGATACGAACAGGAGAGGGTCCGTCGTTACGGTGAAGCGTCCGTTTGGTACGGTCGCGCCGCCGGGAATTCATAGAGCAGGGGGTTCGCCTTGCGTCGCGTTGTCTGCCCTGGATCGTTCGATCCCGTTACCAACGGCCACCTGGACATCATCGGCCGCGCCTCCCGTCAGTATGACGAGGTCGTCGTGGCCGTCCTGATCAACATCGAGAAGAAGAGCCTGTTCACGGTCGAGGAGCGGATCGAGATGCTCCAGACCGTGACCAAGGAGTACGGCAACGTCCGCGTGGACAAGTTCCACGGCCTGCTCGTGGACTACTGCAAGAAGCAGGAGATCCCAGCCATCGTCAAGGGCCTGAGAGCGGTCAGCGACTTCGACTACGAACTCCAGATGGCCCAGCTCAACTATCGGATGTCCGGGGTCGAGACGCTGTTCATGGCCACCGGCCCCGAGGTGTCGTTCCTCTCCTCCAGCCGCATCAAGGAGATCGCCAAATACGGCGGGAACGTGGCCGGTCTGGTCCCCGATCTCGTCCAGGAACTCCTGGTGGAACGGCTCAGGGGCTGAGCCCTGGTATTCTTCTGTTTCTGCCTTGCACAACGGCGTTGATTCGCCATGCCTGATGAGAGTGGCAATGACTCCGCACAGCCTTGACCCCCGCGCCCCATGGGTGATCTCCACCCATGATCTGGGCCGGAGGCCCGGGTCGATGCGCCGAATGAGCCTCTCTCTCCCGGCACCGGCCGATATCGGCGTTGACATGATCGGTGTCCCCAAGGGCGCCGATGTCGAGCTGGACGTCCGGCTTGAGGCGGTCATGGAGGGTGTGCTCGTCACGGGCACCGCGCAGACCCCGCTGCGGGGGGAGTGCGCACGCTGCCTGGAACCTCTCACCTCGCACACCGAGGTGGGTTTCCAGGAGCTGTTCTTCTACTCGGCAGAGGATGCTGCCGAGGACGACTCGCTTCTGGCCGGTGAACTGCTCGACCTGGAACCCGCGTTCCGCGACGCGGTGGTGCTCACACTGCCGCTGAGCCCGGTCTGCAGTGAGGACTGCGCCGGGCTCTGCGTGGAATGCGGGATCAGGCTGGCGGACGCCGAACCTGGTCACAAGCACGAGGTGATCGACGCCCGCTGGGCCAAGCTGCAGGGTCTGGTTCCGGAACACAACAACGATCAGGAGAGCTGACGTGGCTGTCCCCAAGCGCAAGATGTCGCGGAGCAACACTCGCTCCCGCAGGTCGCAGTGGAAGGCCGCCGCGGTTTCGCTCGTGAGCTGCCCCCAGTGCCGCTCGCCGAAGCGTCCGCACGTGGCGTGCCCCTCCTGCGGCACCTACAACCGCCGTCAGGTGATCGAGCCCTCCGCCTGATCGCATTCTGACCGACGGACGTCGGCCGGGTCCCTTCGACGCCGGCCGGCGCCACCGTCCGCACTCCACTGCGATGGCGGTCGGCCCGCGGCCGTGGTGGACGCCGGGGTTCGCGGTAGCGCGTACCCATTCCCGGCGTCCACCACGTCTTCGGGCACTTCTCGTTCCCCCCTTCGCCATCGCGCATCCGACGAGAGACGTGCGAGGAGAAGACGTGGGTACGAGTGTTAAGCCGGTGGCCGTCGAGCTCGCCAGGGACGAGCTGGAACGGTTGCTTTCGGTGCGGCTGGACGTCGCGATCCTGGAGCGGGCGCTGACGCACCGCTCCTACGCCTATGAGAACGGCGGGCTGCCCACCAACGAGCGGCTGGAGTTCCTCGGTGACTCCGTGCTGGGCCTGGTGGTGACCGACACCCTCTACCGCAACCACCCCGACCTGCCCGAGGGGCAGCTGGCCAAGCTCAGGGCCGCGGTGGTCAACATGCGGGCGCTCGCCGATGTGGCACGTTCCCTGGGCCTGGGACGGTTCCTGCGGCTCGGCCGGGGCGAGGAGGGCACCGGGGGGCGCGACAAGTCCTCCATCCTCGCCGACACCCTTGAGGCGCTGATCGGCGCCGTCTACGTGGACAGGGGCCTGGACGAGGCGTTCCGGGTCGTCCACCTGCTCTTCGACCCCCTCATCGTCCGTTCGGCCTCGCTGGGGGCCGGGCTCGACTGGAAGACCTCGCTCCAGGAGCTCACCGCGTCCGAGTCGCTGGGCGTGCCCGAGTACCACGTGGACGAGAGCGGCCCCGACCACGCCAAGTCCTTCACCGCGGTCGTCCGGGTCGGCGGCGAGGAGTACGGCTCCGGCGCGGGCCGTTCGAAGAAGGAGGCCGAGCAGCAGGCCGCCGAGACGGCCTGGACCCGGATCCGCCAGGACCGGGAGAGCGCCGAGGCGGGCTGACCCCGTCCGAGTGAGAACCACTCCCCGAGCGAGAAACCGGCCGATCTGCCCGAGGAGGGTGCATGCCCGAGTTGCCGGAGGTCGAGGTCGTACGGCGCGGCCTGGAGCGCTGGGTGTCCGGGCGGGTCGTCGCCCACGCCGAGGTGCTGCACCCGCGGGCGGTCCGCCGCCATCTGTCCGGGGCCGAGGAGTTCGCCTCCCGGTTGAGGGGCCGCGTGATCGGCTCGGCCGAGCGCCGGGGCAAGTATCTCTGGCTGCCCCTGGACGGCTCCGACGCGATCCTGGCCCACCTGGGCATGAGCGGCCAACTGCTGGTGGTGGAGCCTGAGGCGGACCAGGAGAGGCATCTGCGGATCCGGATCGGTTTCACCGACGGCGGCCCTGACCTGCGCTTCGTCGACCAGCGGACCTTCGGGCACGTGCTGGTGACCTCGATGGCCCGCTCCGGGGGCAGGCCGGTGCCGGAGCCGATCACGCACATCGCGGCCGATCCGTTCGAGGCGCACTTCGACGAGGACCTGTTCGTCCACCGGCTGCGTGCCAGGCAGACCGAGGTCAAGCGGGCGCTGCTGGACCAGTCGCTGATCAGCGGGGTCGGCAACATCTACGCCGACGAGGCGCTCTGGCGGGCCCGGCTGCACGGCACCAGGCCCACCGGGTCGCTGGCCGGGCCGAAGGTCTCCGAGCTGCTGGCCGCGGCCCGCGAGGTGATGGCCGCCGCCCTGTCGGAGGGGGGCACGTCCTTCGACAGCCTCTACGTCAACGTCAACGGGGAGAGCGGTTACTTCGACCGTTCGCTGGCGGTTTACGGTCGGCGGGACGAGCCCTGCCGGCGGTGCGGCGCCCCGATCGTCAGGGAGTCGTTCATGAACCGCTCCTCCTACAGCTGTCCGCGGTGCCAGCCCCGTCCTCCAAGGGGTGGGGCATGACGGAGGTCCGGCTGACGGCCTGGGTCAGGGGCCGGGTGCAGGGAGTGGGTTTCCGCTGGTGGACGCGGGCGAGGGCACTGGAACTCGGGCTGACCGGCTGGGCCAGGAACACCGCGGACGGCCGGGTGGAGGTCGTGGCCGAGGGGGGCGGGGAGCCGTGCGCCCGGCTGCTCGAACTGCTCAGGGGCGGTGACACCCCGGGCCGGGTCGACGGGGTGGTGGAGCGCTGGAGCGAGGCCAAGGGAAAGGCCGCCGGTTTTGTGGAGCGCTGATCCCTTCCCTAACCCGCCCGAAATAAGGTATATTTTACTGTCGGGAGTGCCCACTGGTGCATCCACACGGGGCGTTCAGCTTGACCGTCCCTCTCACCGGTGCGACTCTTGATAAGAACCACGCGCACCCCTCCCGCGGCAAGAAGTGCGCGAACCAGTCTGGTCACTCAGCGTGGAGGACCCTTAACCATGGCGAAGGCTCTACTAGGCCACGTCGGCGGTCCTGACCCTCGTATGGTCTCGGAAATGCGCCGTCTCCAGCAGCGCGTCCGTGATCTTGAGGCAGAGCTTACCCGGCTCCAGGCCCAGAACGACGAACTCGCGGCCAACACCCGTGATGAGGCGTTCACCCGCCTGCAGGATCGTGAGCCGGTTCTCACTTAGAGACCGGGACGGAAAACACAATGTCCAGGGGCGCCTCTCCGGGGCGTCCCTTGCCGTGTCCGGCGTTCGCCGTATGCGGAATCATATGTGACGCGCGAGGAAGTCCAACTGCTCCGGGAGCACCCGGCGGCGGTAGGCCGTGTCCTGGCATCCCGGCGAGATCCCACCCTCGGCGGCGGCTCCCAGCGCCTTCAGCCCCTTCAGCATCGTCTCCGTCTGCGGGGCCCAGCTGTCACGCTCGCCACAGCCCAGCCAGACCGGGATGTCCACCAGCTCCCGCAGCGGCGCCCGCCCCGCGGTGACGGCCGGTGACGCCGCGG
Source organism: Streptosporangium sp. NPDC006007 (assembly GCF_040614315.1). NCBI lineage: Bacteria > Bacillati > Actinomycetota > Actinomycetes > Streptosporangiales > Streptosporangiaceae > Streptosporangium > Streptosporangium sp. NPDC006007. The sequence continues at coordinate 41,517 of NZ_JBEXUG010000004.1, forward strand.
CGACGGCCGACACCCGGCCTGAGCCCAGCCTCGCGGCCAGCCTGAGGGCCGCCGCGCCCCCCGCCGACCAGCCGAGTAACCCGATCCGCCGGGTGTCCAGCCCGCAGGCCCGCAGGTAGGGCAGGAGCGTTCCGGTGATGTCCACCGACGGCCAGCCGTCGACCGAGGCCACCGCGAAACGCCCCCGGCTCGCGGCCAGATAGCGGTCGACCGCGTAGAGGTCGAACGGGGTACGCGCGTCCCCGGGCGCCCCGGGGAACATGACCACCACGGAGACCGTGCCCCGCGCGCGCGGCGGCAGCGCGATGATCACCCGGCGTCCGTCCACGGTGCTCTGCTGGCGCCGTCCCGGCGCCGTCTCCGGCGGCTCGGGGATCGAACCGCAGACGATGTGGGCGTACGCGTCCCGCACCCCGTCGGGCCCGGCCACCACGGCGGTGCCGCCGAGACCCAGGACGGCCAGCCCGCCACCCACCAGGAAGGCCCGCCGCCTCAAACGACCCTCCCCGCCGCGCGGGGATGCTGGAGCCTCGCCGTCACCGCGTTCCGCGTCCATGCAGGGCACCATAGGCGGTGTACCGGCGGGCGCGGGCGAAGAACGGTAGTCTTCCCAGGCGGGAATGGCCGGACGAGGCGGAAAGAGGCCGACGGCGGGGTTCCGCGCCGTGACGCGCGGGGATACGGCGGACGCGCGGGGATGGGAGTGCGATGTATCTCAAGACCCTCACCCTGCGCGGGTTCAAGTCCTTCGCCTCGGCCACCACCCTGCGTTTCGAGCCCGGCATCACCGCGGTCGTCGGCCCCAACGGCTCGGGCAAGTCCAACGTGGTCGACGCGCTGGCCTGGGTCATGGGCGAGCACAGCGCCAAGTCGCTGCGCGGCGGCAAGATGGAGGACGTCATCTTCGCCGGCACCGCCTCCCGGGCCCCGCTGGGCCGCGCCGAGGTCACCCTCACCATCGACAACACCGACGGCGCGCTCCCGATCGACTACACCGAGGTCACGATCAGCCGCCTGATGTTCCGGGCCGGCCAGAGCGAGTACGCCATCAACGGCGACACCTGCCGGCTGCTCGACATCCAGGAGCTGCTGTCGGACTCCGGCATCGGCCGGGAGATGCACGTCATCGTGGGGCAGGGCCAGCTCGACCAGGTGCTGCACGCCGGGCCCGAGGAGCGCAGGGCGTTCATCGAGGAGGCCGCCGGCGTCCTGAAGCACCGCAAGCGCAAGGAGAAGGCGCTCAGGAAGCTCGACGCCATGCAGGCCAACCTGACCCGCGTCCAGGACCTGACCACCGAGCTGCGCCGGCAGCTCAAGCCGCTGGGCCGCCAGGCCGAGATCGCCCGCCGGGCCGCCGTCATCCAGGCCGACCTCCGTGACGCCAGGCTCCGGCTGCTCGCCGACGACGTGCTCACCCTGCGCACCACCCTGGAACGGGAGACCGCCGACTCCGCGGCCGTGCTCGCCCGCCGTACGACGGTGGAGGCCGAACTGGAGCAGGGACAGGTGACCGAGGCGGAGCTGGAGGCGGCGGAGGCCGACGCCCAGCCTCGGCTGGCCGCCACGCAGGAGACCTACTTCCGGCTCTCCGCGCTCCGCGAGCGCCTCAGGGGCCTGGCGGGGCTGGCCGCGGAACGGCACCGCAACGCCACCGACACCGCCGTGGAGCGGCGCGGGCGCGACCCCGAGGACTACGAGCGGGAGGCCGGGGAGATCCGGGAGCAGGAGCGGGTCCTCGCCGAGTCGCTCGCCCGTGAGCAGGAGTCGCTCGCCAGGGCCGTGGCCCGGCGGACCGAGACCGAGGGCGCGCTCGCCGCCGAGGAGCGGCGACTGGCCGCCGAGGCCAGGGCCGCCGCCGACCGGCGTGAGGGGCTGGCCAGGCTCCGGGGCCGGGTCGAGGCCGTGCGCAGCCGGGCGGGGGCGGCCGCCGAGGAGATCGGACGGCTGACGCTCTCCCTGCGGGAGGCCGGGCAGCGGGCCGAGCGGGCCCGCGCCGAGCACGACGACCAGGAGCGGGCCGACCCGGCGACCGACCCCGCCCTCGCCGAGGAGCTGGAGATGGCCCTGGAGACCGTGGACCAGGCCGGGCAGTCCGTGGACCGGGCCAGGGCCGTGGTCGAGGAGGCCAAGGCGGCCGTCGCGGGCCCCCACGCCGCCCTCGCCGCGGCCAGGGCCGCCGTGGGCGCCGCCCGCAAGGCCGACCAGGAGGCGCAGCGCCAGGTCGCCGCGTTGGAGGCCAGGTTCGAGGCGCTCGAACTGGGCCTGGCCGGTGGCGCGGACGGCGCGGCGGCGCTGCTGGCCGCGGGCCTGGCCGGGGTGCTCGGCCCGGTGGCCACCGTGCTCACCGTCCGCCCCGGCGCCGAGGTGGCCGTCGCCGCCGTGCTCGGCGCGGCGGCCGAGGCCGTCGCGGTGGAGGACCTGCAGGCGGCCGCGGACGCCCTCGACTTCCTCAGGAGCGGTGGAGGCGGCCGGGCCGCCCTGGTCATCGCCGCCGACGGGGCGCGGACGCCGCCGGACCCGGTGCCGGTGGCCGGGGCCGAGTGGGCGGCCGGCCTGGTCACCGTCCCGGCGGGGCTCCGGGCCGCCGCCGCGCACCTGCTGGCGGATGTGCTGGTCGTGGACGACCTGGCCACCGCGAGAAAGGTCGTCGAGCAGTGGCCCGAGCTGCGGGCGGTCACCCGCTCCGGCGATCTGCTGGGGCGCTACGCCGCCGGGGGCGGCGCGGCGGACGGTGCCTCGGCGCTCCAGATGCGGGCCGCGCTGGACGAGGCGGTCGCCGGCCTGGCCGAGGCCGCCGAGGCCGCCGAGTCGGCCGCGGCGGTGATGGAGGAGGCCGCGGAGGCCGAGGCGGCGGCGGAGCTCGCGGTGGAGACCGCCCAGGCCGGGGTGGCCGAGGCGCAGACCGGGGTGCAGACCGCGCAGGGCGGGGTCAGCGCGGCTCAGGCGGCCCTGGACCGGGTCCGGGCCCGGCAGCGCGACGCCGACCAGCGCCTCGCCGCCGCCGCCAGGCGTCTCGCCCAGCTGGGCGCCGCGGCCGAGGCCGCCGGCGACGAGTGCGAGCGGCTGGCCGGGGCCGTGCGGGCGGCCGAGGAGGCGCGTGACCGTGACGCGGCCGGCCTCGCCGAGCTGGAGGAGCGGCTCGCCGCCGCGACGAGCGCCGGTGAGCTGGAGGCCGAGCCGACCACCGAGATCCGCGACGAGCTCGCGGAGATCTGCTCGGTGGCCAGGCAGGGGGAGATGGAGGTCCGCCTCGCCGTACGGACGGCCGAGGAGCGGGTCAGGGGCATCGAGGGCAGGGCCGATGAGCTGGTGCGCGCGGCCGGGCGGGAGCGTGAGGAGCGGTCCAGGGCCGCCGAGCGGCGCGAGCTGCGGCGCAGGCAGGCCCATGTGGCGCAGGCGGTCGTCCGGGGAGCCGAGACGACTCTGGCCCGGTTGGAGACCTCACTCGGTCTCGCGGCCGCCGAACGCGACGAGGCCGAGCGGGCGCGCGGCCAGATCGACGCCTCGCTCAAGTCGGTCCGGGTCCGGGTCAGGGAGCTGTCCGGGGAGCTGGACAAGTTGATCAACCGGGCGCACGGCAGTGAGGTGGCCCGCACCGAGCGGCGGATGCGCCTGGAGCAGCTGGAGGCGCGGGCGGTGGAGGAGTTCGGTGTGGAGACCGGCACCCTCATCGCCGAGTACGGCCCGGCGGAACCGGTCTCCACGGCCGACGGAGATCCCGTCCCCTATGTCAGGGAGGAGCAGCGGAAGCGGGCCAAGGCGGCGGAGCGGCAGATGGCTCAGCTCGGCAAGGTCAACCCGCTCGCGCTTGAGGAGTTCGCCGCGCTTGAGGAGCGGCACGCCTTCCTCACCTCGCAGCTGGAGGACCTCAAGAAGACCCGGCGTGACCTGCTGCTGGTCGTCAAGGAGGTGGACGACCGGGTCGAGCAGGTGTTCACCGCCGCCTACCAGGACGTGGCCCGCGAGTTTGAGACGATCTTCACGCGGGTGTTCCCCGGCGGTGAGGGCAGGCTGCTGCTCACCGACCCCGAGGACATGCTGACCACCGGCGTCGAGGTCGAGGCCCGTCCGCCGGGCAAGAAGGTCAAGCGGCTGTCGCTGCTCTCCGGCGGCGAGCGGTCGCTGACCGCCGTGGCCTTCCTGGTCTCCATCTTCAAGGCGAGGCCCTCGCCGTTCTACGTGATGGACGAGGTCGAGGCGGCGCTGGACGACACCAACACCCAGCGCCTGCTGACCCTCTTCGAGGAGCTGCGGCAGGCGTCACAGATCATCATCATCACCCACCAGAAACGCACGATGGAGATCGCCGACGCCCTGTACGGCGTGTCGATGCGGGGAGACGGTGTGACCCAGGTCATCAGTCAGCGGCTGAGGGAACACGACTCCGACTAAGGGACCCGGGGGGTCGGAGCATCCTGGGGCGTCTGGAAAACTGTGGTCTTGTGGAAGCCTATCTCGGCATAATCGCGATCGTTGTCCTCATCGCCCTGGTGGCGGCGGGCGGCATGTTCCTGCTGTTCAGGCCGGGCGGCAAGGCGGCTCCCCCGGTCGAGCCGCCCGAGGCGCCGCCGCTGTCCACCCAGGAGCGGACGCCCTCCGGGGTGGTCACCGAGGGCGATGACGCGGGGACCACCACGATCCCGCCGCCGGCCAGACCGGCCGAGCCCATGGTCGTCCCTCCGGCCCTGGAGGTCCCGCCGCCGTCGGCCGGCCGGATGACACGGCTCCGCGCCCGGCTGGCCCGCTCGCAGAGCACCCTGGGCAGGGGGCTGCTCGACCTGCTCTCCCGCGACCGCCTCGACGACGACACCTGGGACGAGATCGAGGAGACCCTGATCAGCGCGGACGTCGGTGTCGCGCCCACCCAGGCGATGGTCGAGGAGCTGCGGACCCGGGTGAAGGTGCTGGGCGGCCGGACGCCCGCCGAGGTGCGCGGCCTGCTCAAGGAGCAGCTGCTCACCCAGATCGGCGCGGACATCGACCGCACCCTGCACGTCAAACCGCACGGTGAGCGCCCGGCCGTGGTCCTGGTGGTCGGCGTCAACGGCACCGGCAAGACCACCACCACCGGCAAGCTGGCCAGGTCGCTGATCGGCGACGGGAACCGGGTGGTGCTCGGCGCCGCCGACACCTTCCGCGCCGCCGCCGCCGACCAGCTCCAGACCTGGGGTGACCGGGTCGGAGCCGAGGTCGTGCGCGGCCCGGAGGCCGGTGACCCCGCCTCGGTCGCCTTCGACGCCGTGGCCAGGGGCATCCAGAACAAGGTAGACGTGGTCATCGTGGACACCGCCGGCCGGCTGCACACCAAGACCGGCCTGATGGACGAGCTGGGCAAGGTCAAGCGGGTCATCGAGAAGAAGGCCACGGTGGACGAGGTCCTGCTCGTCCTCGACGCCACCACCGGTCAGAACGGCATGCGCCAGGCCCGGGTGTTCGCCGAGGTGGTGGACGTCACCGGCATCGCGCTGACCAAGCTCGACGGCACCGCCAAGGGCGGCATCATCATCTCCGTCCAGCGGGAGCTGGGTGTCCCGGTCAAGCTGGTCGGTCTCGGAGAGGGCCCCGACGACCTGGCCCCGTTCGACCCCGAGGTCTTCGTGGACACGCTCCTCGGCGACTGAGGCCGTCCCGATCGACGGGCGGCGCCGGAGGCCGGCGGGCACCGGCTCGGGCGGGCCGCCGACCGAGGACGGGATCCGTCCAAGGCGGCGGCCGGCGCCCCGGGGCGCGGGGACGGGATCAGGGCATGGCAGGGAAGGATCTCAGCTCCGCCAGGTGGGGGGCGATGTCCAGGCCGTGTTCCGCCAGCCAGGTGTCGTTGTCGTAGGTGCCGCGGTAGCGTTCGCCGCCGTCGCAGATCAGGGTGACGACGCTGCCCCGCTCGCCCGCCTCGCGCATCTCCCGCAGGATCTGTACGGCCGCCGCCACGTTGGTGCCGGTGGAGCCGCCGACGTCGAGGCCGGTGACCTCGCGGACCCAGCGCATGGCCGCGATGGACCGGGCGTCGGGAACCTGGATCATGCGGTCGATCACCGCGGGCATGAAGGACGGTTCCACCCGGGGGCGGCCGATCCCCTCGATGCCGGAGCCGGGGGCGGTGGCGCCCGTGTCGCCGGTGCACCAGGAGGGGTAGAAGGCGGAGTCGTCGGGGTCCACCACGGCCAGGCGGGTGGGGTGGCGCCGGTAGCGGATGTAACGGCCGATGGTGGAGGAGGTGCCGCCGGTCCCGGCCCCGACCACGATCCAGGCGGGCTCGGGGTGGGGCTCCATCTCCATCTGCTGGAAGATGCTCTCGGCGATGTTGTTGTTGCCGCGCCAGTCGGTGGCCCGCTCGGCGTAGGTGAACTGGTCCATGAAGTGGCCGCCGGTCTCGGCGGCCAGCCGGCGGGACTCCTGGTAGATCGTTCCAGGGTCGTCCACCAGGTGACACCTGCCCCCCTGGAACTCGATCAGGGCGATCTTCTCGGGGGACGTCGAGGCGGGCATCACCGCGATGAACGGCAGGCCGACCAGCCGGGCGAAGTAGGCCTCGCTCACCGCCGTCGAGCCGCTGGAGGCCTCGACGACCGTGGTGGAGGGGCCGATCCAGCCGTTCGCCAGGCCGTACAGGAAAAGGGAACGCGCCAGCCGGTGTTTGAGTGAACCCGTGGGGTGGACCGACTCGTCTTTCAGGTAGAGGTTTACCCCCCACTGCGCGGGAAGCGGGAAGACATGGAGATGGGTGTCGCAGCTTCGGTGGGCGTCGGCCTCGACTCGGCGGATGGCCTCGGCCACCCAGGAACGGGTATAAGGGTCATGCCTGTCCACGTATTCCATGCGGCCAAAGTTACCCCGAGCTGGTGTTATGTGATGATACACACACCTTCGCCCAAATTTGGAGGGAGATGTTACGATAATGAGACTTGTCCGGCTGTAGGGCGTGTCGCACCCGCCGCGGAACAGCCACCGGCCCAACCTCCTGACCAGGCAGAACCACCCTTACGGCCCGCTTACGAGGTGCCTGGGAACATGCAACATGCCGTCAGAAGGGGTGCGTCGTGCCCGTGCCGGATGGTAGCGGGGGGAACAGTACAAGGGGGAAGAAGACGTGATCACGATGACCGAAGAGCAGCGCCAGGACTGGTTCGAGCGTGATGTCGTGCCGGTGACCAACCAGCTCTACGCGTCCGCGATGCGTTTGACCCGCAACTCGGCCGACGCCGAGGACCTGGTGCAGGAGACGGTGGCCAAGGCCTACACCTCCTACCACCAGTTCCGCGAGGGCACCAACCTCAAGGCGTGGCTGCACCGCATCCTCACCAACAACTTCATCAACGACTACCGCAAGAAGCAGCGCTCGCCCAAGCTCTCGGCCACCGAGGAGATCGAGGACTGGCAGCTCGCCGCCGCCGAGTCCCACACCTCCTCCGGGCTCAAGTCCGCCGAGACCGAGGCGCTGGAGCAGCTGCCCGACAGCGCCGTGATGGATGCCCTGCGCTCGCTGCCGGAGGACTTCCGGGTGGCCGTCTACCTGGCCGACGTCGAGGGCTTCGCCTACAAGGAGATCGCCGAGCGGATGGGCACCCCCATCGGCACGGTCATGTCCCGGCTGCACCGGGGCCGCCGTCAGCTCCGGGCGATGCTGGAGGGGTACGCCCGCCAGGAGGGCGCGCTCCGGCTGCCCGAGCAGCGCCAGGCCGCCTGATCCGGTGACCGCCGCCTGATCCGGTGACCGCCGGCGCTCCTGACCAATAGTGGTGAACCGCTGTCCGGAAACAGTCCGGAGCCACACCATTACAGCATGTCGCTTTCGCTGTCCGCCGGTGTGCCGAACCCGCCGGCCCCCGTACCGCCCGTCCCGTCACGCCGAGGGGGTGGCGGATGAGTGAGTCTCTTGTGGCCATAGACAGGCTCCGTGCCGAGCTGGCGGGCCTCGGTGTCACCGGTGTCCACGAGGTCGGAGGCGATGGCACCCTGTCGGTGTGGATTGGGCTTGTTGTGCGCTTCCGTGATGGTTTCTACCGGTGGCAGGAAGGCCAGGTGAAACGACGCCATCTGGGTACGGATCCTGAGGGATGTGCCATTCGCGTGGCGCGTCGTTACGCGGAACTACAGACCAATGTCCCATCCTGGTGGGAGGACCTGGCCAGGATCTTGCGGGGGGATGTGGCCGAAGACTACCCATAGTCCCCGCCTGGTGTTCGGGGGGCAGGCATGCGGCTATGGAGCGTTCCCGCAGCTCTGCTGCTCCTGGTGGCCGGGGGCTGTGCCTCCCCGGTCGCCCTGACCGGCTCCGTGGTGGAGCCGATGGCGGCGCCCTCGCCGGCTCCGCCCGCCGTGCCGCCACCGGCCACGCCTTCGCCGTTCGATCCCGAGGAACTGGCCTCGAAACTGACCGGGATCCAGCCGCAGTGGCCCAAGAACAGCTTTCCGGCGGCACCCGCGGTACGCAAACTCGACTGCCGGCGGATCAGGTGCGTGGCGCTGACCTTCGACGACGGCCCGGGGCCGCACACCGCGAGGCTGCTCGACATCCTCGCGAGGCACCAGGCCAGGGCGACCTTCTTCGTGATCGGTCAGATGGTGGCGGAGGACCGGGGGGAGAACCTCCGCCGGATGGTGAGCGAGGGCCACGAGCTGGGTAACCACAGCTGGGACCATCCACCGCTCACCCAGCTGTCGGAGGCCAGGCTCAAATACCAGCTCCGCAGCACCCAGAAGATCGTCAAAAGGCTCTCCGGGGTCCGGATGACCCTGATGCGCCCGCCGTACGGCTCCACCGACGGCCGGGTCGCCGCCGAGACCCGCCGTGAGGGGCTCGCCCAGATTCTGTGGAACGTCGACACCCTGGACTGGCGCGACCGTGAATCCTCGATCGTCACACAGCGCGCGACCCAGGCCGGGCCGGGGTCCATCGTGCTCATGCACGACATCCACGGCACCACGGTCGACGCCGTCCCCGCGATCCTGGACCAGTTCGCCCGGCGGGGCTACGCGTTCGTCACGCTCTCCGAACTGTACGGCAGAGCCCGCCTGACCCCCGGCAGGCGGTACACCAGCTACGCCGACCGATGACACGTCCGCGGCCGGGCCCCGGTGACGGGGACGGCGCCGAGCGGGCGTGTTGATCCCGGCCCCTTGTTCAGGAGGCGGTATCTCCCCGGTCCGGGGTTGTCCAGGGCCGGGTATGCGTTTGACCGGCTGTCCGCCGCCGCGGGGGATTGGGCGGCCTGAGCCTGGGGCAGGGCCTTGACAGGTCGCTTGATTTTCGGATACCCCGTAAGTGTGGATTCGGCTCGTCACTGATCCGGATGCCCTCGGTTGGAGAGCCGGGAACGGAAGATCCCCGCCTTCGGCCGGACGGGGAGGAGGTGCCTATGGCAACCTACGAATACGTTTGTCTGGACTGTGGGCGGTTCGATGTCCGCCTTCCGATAGGAACGGCCCCACTGTCGCGTGACTGCTCCGCCTGTGAGCGCGAGGCCCGTCGCGTCTTCTCCCCACCGAACTTCTCCCGGGTGCACCCGGCCCTGTCCGCGGCGCTTGGTCGCGAGGAGCGGAGCCGGGACGCGCCCACGGTCGTCTCCGGCATACCCGGCCGGCGGCCCCGGCCACCGCGTCCGGCGTCGGCACGTCTGCCGCGGCCCTGAGCGTACGAGCGCGTACGGGGACCACGCGACCCACCTGAATTCCCCATCACGGACACTAGGGGGTGTGTCACCGATGGGAGACGTCGGACTGCTTTATGTCGGTGCGGTGCTTTTCATCAACGGGTTGATGCTTCTGGGAAAGGTCGACGCGCGGGCGGCGGCCATCTTCAACCTCTTCGTCGGGGCGCTACAGGTGATCACGCCCATCGTGCTGATCATCACCTCCGGCGGCAGGCCGGATGTGGTCCTGGGGGCGTCGGGAATCCTCCTCTTCGGCTTCACCTACCTCTACGTGGGGATCGGCCTGCTCGGCGGGTTCGACACCACGGGGGTCGGCTACTTCTCGCTGTTCGTGGCCATCATGGCGCTCGGCTACTCGTTCGCCAACTTCCGGCTGCTCGACAACAAGCCCTTCGGTGTCATCTGGCTCTACTGGTCGTTCCTGTGGTTGCTGTTCTTCCTGCTGCTGGGGTTGAAGCGTGGACACCTGACGGCCTACACCGGCTGGGTGACGGCGATCGAGGGATGGGTCACCGCGGCGATCCCGTCCTTCCTCGTCCTCACCGGCTACTGGCAACGCTGGAACCAGACCGTCCTCGCGGTGATTCTCGCCGTGTTCGGCGTGGTGGTGTTCGGCCTGCTCTGGCCGCTGACGAGGAAGGGGGGAACGACCCCGGCCCGGACGGATCCGGCGGGCGGGGAGACGACCGCCGCCCGTTAGGCGGCAGAACGGGGAGAGGGGGTGATGCGCTCTTCGGAAGACCCGACCACCGTGAGAGAACCTGAGAAGGAGTCGTCATGCCCAAAGTCGTGTTCAGCGTGGACCAGTCGAAGTCGATGCGCGACCAGGAGGTGCCAGGCCATAACCGCTGGCATCCGGACATACCACTAGCCACCATGGTGCGACCTGGAGATGAGTTCCGTGTCGAATGCCGGGAATGGACCGACGCTCAGATCCACAACAGCGACTCGGCCAACGACGTGCGGGACGTCGACCTGACCTTCGCGCACATGTTGAGCGGCCCCATCGGGGTGGAGGGGGCCGAACCGGGAGATCTCCTGGTGGTCGACATCCTCGACCTCGGCCCGATCCCGCAGCAGACCGGTGAGGTGCCCGGCCAGGGGTGGGGGTACACCGGCATCTTCGCCAAGCTGAACGGGGGCGGCTTCCTGACCGACTACTTCCCGGACGCCTACAAGGCGATCTGGGACTTCCATGGCATATATGCGACATCTCGCCACCTGCCCGGCGTCCGGTACGCCGGCATCACCCACCCCGGCCTGTTCGGCACGGCGCCGTCGGCGGAACTGCTCGCCAGCTGGAACCGGCGCGAGCAGGCGCTCATCGACACCGACCCCAACCGGGTCCCGCCGCTGGGCCTGCCGCCGCTGGCCGGCAACGCCCTCGCCGGAAAGGCGACCGGCGAACTGGCCGACCGCATCGCCCGCGAGGGTGCCCGGACCGTTCCCGCCCGGGAGAACGGCGGCAACCACGACATCAAGAACTTCACCCGGGGGGCGCGCGTCTTCTACCCCGTCCACGTGAAGGACGCCAAGCTCTCGGGAGGGGACCTGCACTTCAGCCAGGGCGACGGCGAGATCACCTTCTGCGGGGCGATCGAGATGGGCGGCTTCATCGACTTCCATGTGGACCTCATCAAGGGCGGCATGGAGAAGTACGGCGTCAGCACCAACCCGATCTTCATGCCCGGCAACGTCGAGCCGCGCTACTCGGAGTTCCTGTCGTTCATCGGCATCTCGGTCGACCACGACACGGACACGAACTACTACCTCGACGCCACGGTGGCCTACCGCCGGGCCTGCCTCAACGCCGTCGAATATCTCAAGAAGTGGGGCTACAGCGGCGAGCAGGCCTACCTGCTTCTCGGCTCGGCTCCCGTGGAGGGGAGGATCAGCGGCATCGTCGACATCCCCAACGCCTGCTGCTCGCTCTACCTGCCCACGGAGATGTTCGACTTCGACGTGCGCCCGAACGCGGACGGCCCCGTCAAGAAGAGCCGGGGGCAGTGCGCCGTGACGTCCTGACCGTCGCCCTCGACCGATGAGGAGCGCGGCGGGTCGCGACGGCCCGTGAGGGAGGGGCCCCGGCGTCGCCCGCCGGAGGCGCTCCCTCACCCGGCACGTGACACCTCCGGCGTTCGCCCGGCTATCCGGCGTGCCCGACGTCGAACTCGGCCGCCTTCACCCCGCTCAGGAAGGCCTCCCACTCGCCGGGGGTGAAGTAGAGCACCGGACCCGAGGGGTCCCTGCTGTCGCGGACGGCATGGGTGGCGTCCCGCTTGTGCTCCGGCCGATGGGAGGTGACGCCGAGCTCGGCGACCTCGACGCAGTCGCCTCCGTTGACGCCGCTGAAACTCGATTTCCGCCACGGGAGATTGATCAAGTCCATCTCTCCTCCGCCATTCCCTTGATGCGGCCGTCGACACGCCGGGCGGTAATGTCTCGGCGAGGACAGCCTCGAATAGCCGCACGGTTTCCGGAACCTCCGGCGGTTCACCGATGACGAGGCCGCGAACGCCGTTTCCGAACACGTTACCTCGTTTTCGCCGCCGGGGGCGGTGATGCCCCCGCTCCCCACCAGGCACGTACTTGTCAGCGGGTCGGTAAGGGGCCGTATTTCCGGGGAAAGTCGCGACGCCGGTAACCGATCACTTCCCGGGATGACCGGTGTTCTCGCGCGGTGACGGAGACGTGGCGAGAAACCGGCCATTCGAATTACGGCACGTCGTAAATCCGCGCACCCGATAATCACATTTCCCATGGGGAGGTGGAATTCGCTCCCAGCCGGCGGAGAGCCGCACCGGACGAGGGCTCAGACGAGCAGCGGCACGAGTATGGCGAAGACCGCCCACGCGAGCGCCAGGGCCAGATGTAGGCGGCCGGGCATGACCTGCATTGTGGATCCCCCCTTTCGGGGAGGATCCTGCCCGCGGACTCTTGGACGACGGTTGGAGCCGGCTGGCGGTGCCGCTCAGCCGCTGCGCTTGGCGCGGGCGGTGGCCCGGCCGCGCGCGGCGGCGTCCAGGACGACCTTGCGGATGCGCACGGTCTCCGGCGTGATCTCCACGCACTCGTCCTCGCGGATGAACTCCAGCGCCTGCTCCAGGGAGAGCTGTCGCGGCGGGATCAGCGTCTCCGTCGTGTCACTGGTGGAGGAGCGCATGTTGGTGAGCTTCTTCTCCTTGGTGATGTTCACATCCATGTCGTCGGCGCGGGAGTTCTCGCCGACGATCATGCCCTCGTAGACCTCGGTGGTCGGCTGGACGAACAGCACGCCGCGCTCCTGGAGGTTCAGCATCGCGAACGGGGTCACCGGGCCGGGGCGGTCGGCGACCAGCGAGCCGTTGCTGCGGGTGCGCAGCTCGCCGAACCACGGCTCGTACGCCTCGAAGACGTGATTCACGATGCCGGTGCCGCGGGTCTCGGTGAGGAACTCGGTCCTGAAGCCGATCAGGCCCCGGGCAGGGACGACGAACTCCATCCGGATCCAGCCGGTGCCGTGGTTGGTCATGTGCTCCATCCGGCCCTTGCGGACGGCCAGAAGCTGGGTGATCGCCCCGAGGTACTCCTCGGGGCAGTCGACGGTCAGGCGCTCGACCGGCTCGTGCACCTTGCCGTCGATGATCTTGGTCACCACCTGAGGCTTGCCGACGGTCAGCTCGTAGCCCTCACGGCGCATCTGCTCGACCAGGATGGCCAGCGCCAGCTCGCCCCGGCCCTGCACCTCCCAGGCGTCGGGCCGCTCGGTCGGCAGCACGCGCAGCGACACGTTGCCGATGAGCTCCTTCTCCAGCCGGTCCTTGACCATGCGGGCGGTGACCTTGGAGCCCTTGACCCTGCCGACCAGCGGCGAGGTGTTGGTGCCGATGGTCATCGAGATCGCGGGCTCGTCCACCGTGATCAGCGGCAGCGGGCGCGGGTCCTCGGGGTCGGCCAGGGTCTCACCGATCATGATGTCCGGGATGCCGGAGATCGCGATGATGTCGCCGGGGCCGGCCTCCTCGGCGGGCTTGCGCTCCAGCGCCTGGGTCATCAGCAGCTCGGTGATCTTCACCCGCTGGATGCTGCCGTCGGTGCGGCACCAGGCGACCTGCTGGCCCTTCTTGATGGTGCCCTGGTGGACGCGGCAGAGCGCGATCCGGCCCAGATAGGAAGAGGCGTCCAGGTTGGTGACGTGCGCCTGCAGCGGGGCGGTCGGGTCGTAGGTCGGGGCCGGGATCGTCTCGTTGATGACCTGGAACAGCGGCTCCAGGTCCTCGGAGTCCGGCATCGCGCCGTCGGCGGGACGGTTCAGCGAGGCGCGACCGGCCTTGGCCGAGGCGTAGACGATCGGGAAGTCGATCTGCTCCTCGGTGGCGTCCAGATCCATGAAGAGCTCGTAGACCTCGTCCACGACCTCCTTGATCCGGGCGTCGGGGCGGTCGACCTTGTTGATGCACAGGATCACCGGCATCTTGGCGGCGAACGCCTTGCGCAGGACGAACCGGGTCTGCGGCAGCGGCCCCTCGGAGGCGTCCACCAGCAGCACCACGCCGTCCACCATCGACAGGCCGCGCTCGACCTCGCCGCCGAAGTCGGCGTGGCCGGGGGTGTCGATGATGTTGAGGGTCATCTCGCCGTGCTTGACCGCGGTGTTCTTCGCGAGAATGGTGATGCCCTTCTCGCGTTCGAGGTCGTTGGAGTCCATGACACGGTCGTCCACATCCTGGTTTGCCCGGAAAGCTCCGGACTGCCAGAGCATGGCATCCACGAGAGTGGTCTTGCCGTGGTCGACGTGCGCGATGATCGCGATGTTCCGCAGGTCGTCGCGGCTGTTCAGAGGCATGATGGAGTCTCACTCTGTGATCGTGGAGGCTGGCCGCGGACCGTGCGGCCTCACCATTTTAGTTGATCCGCACAATCACTCTCACGTCTCCGACGTATGAACCCCGTCTGTTCGCGTTCCCAACCCCTTTTCACCCTGGGGTTCCTTCCCGATGTCCGCCATCCGGAAGGGGCGGAATTCGCCTCCGAATCCGGTTCCAGACCCACTCGGCCCCCGTCCCGGGAGCGCCGGCTCTCCCCCCCGGCGCACCCGGCCCCCGTCCCGGCGCCGGTGAAATCCCGCTCCCGGCGCACCCGGACGGGGCCGGGGACGCGCGGCTCCGCCGGGCGCCGGCCCGGTGCGCCCTAAGCTCGGGGCATGCCTTTCGCCCCGTCGTTCGCCGTCATGCTCAGGACCGAGGACAAGGTGCGGATCGAGGCCGCCCACACGCCGTCACGAGGACCGGACGGCCTGGGGATCGTGCTGGCGCACGGGTTCACCGGATCGCTCAGGGAGCGCCCCACCCGGCGGATCACCCACGTGCTCAGCGGGTTCGGCGGGGTGGTCTCGTTCGACTTCCGGGGACACGGCCGCTCCGGCGGCGAGTCGACCGTGGGCGACCTGGAGATCCTCGACCTGGACGCGGCGGTACGGCACGCGCGGGCGATCGGCTACCCCAGGGTCGCCGTCGTCGGGTTCTCGATGGGCGGGGCCGTGGCCGTACGGCACGCGGGGTGGCGCGGGACCGGTGACCAGGAGGGGCGCCACGGCCGGAACGGCGAGGAGGATCGGGAGGGCCGGGAGGACCGGGAGCGGGGAAACCGGGGGAGCGAGGGGAGCCGGGGCGGCGGTGTCGTGGACGCGGTGGTCGCGGTCAGCGCCCCCGCCCGCTGGTACTACCGGGGGACCCGGCCGATGCGGCGGGTTCACTGGGCGATCGAGCGGCCGCTGGGCCGCCTGTCCGCGCGGCTGGGCAAGAGGACGCGGATCGGGAAGGGGGTGTGGGACCCGATGCCGTCGGCGCCCCACGAGGCGGCCGCGAACATCGCCCCGGTCCCCCTGCTGGTCGTCCACGGCGACCTCGACGCCTTCTTCCCCCTCGACCACGCCTACCAGATCTACGACGCCGCCCGGGAGCCCAAGGAGCTCTGGGTCGAGCCGGGGTACGGTCACGCGGAGTCGGCGGCCACCCCCGGCCTGATCCGCCGGATCGGGGAGTGGATCAGTGTGAACTCCTGATCCTTCGAGGGTGTTTACTCCCTTTGGGAAGGATGCGGTGAGATGTGATGAGACATTGAGGCCGGAAGGGCGGGGCACATGCGCAGCATCTACGTGGCGGGGCTCGGCCGCGGCGACGGCAGGCAGATCGTCGAGCTCGGCCTGATGGACCTGCTCACCCGCCGCGTCGACCGGACGGGGGTGTTCCGGCCGATCACCAGGGGCGGCGACCGCATCCTGGAGCTGCTCAACACCAGATACCGCCCCACGGCCTCGGCCGTCGGGGTCACGGCCGAGGACGCGGCCGAGATCTACGCGGGGCAGGGCAGCGAGGAGCTCGTCGCCCGGCTGGTCTCCCGCTTCCACACCCTGGAGCGGGAGTGCGACGCGCTGCTGGTGCTCGGCAGCTCCTTCGCCACCGGCGACCTGCCCGGGGAACTGGCGTTCAACGCCCGCCTCGCCGCCGAGTTCGGCGCCCCGGTGATCGTGGTGGTGGGCGCGTACGGCAAGCGGGCCGCCGAGATCGTGACGGAGATGCGCACCGGCTACCAGGCCTTCTCCGACCTGGGCAGCACCGTGCTCGCGGTGATCGCCAACCGGGTGCCGAGGGGGGTGACCGTCCAGCCCGGGCTGCCGGTGCCCTGCTACACCATCCCCGAGAACCCCTCGCTGTCGGCGCCGACCGTCGGCCAGGTCATGCGGGCCGTGGCGGCCAAGCAGGTCCAGGGCGACGAGGAGGGGCTGCGCCGGGACGTGCTCGGGTTCGTGTTCGGCGGCGCCACGCTCCCGCTCTTCCTGGAGTACCTGGCCGACGGGGCGCTGGTGATCATGCCCGGTGACCGGTCGGACCTGCTGCTCGCCTCGGCCGCGGCCGAGGCCGCCAGCACGGTCAGGCCATCCGGTGTGGTGCTGACCGTGGGGGAGGTGCCCACCGAGGCCGTACGGGCCCTCACGGCCCGTCTGGCGCCCGGCATGCCGGTGCTGTCGGCCGCCGCGGACAGCTTCACCGTCGCCACCACCCTGGGCGGACTGGAGGGGCGGCTCACCACGGACAACCCGCGCAAGATCGAGACGGCTCTGGGCCACTTCGAGACCCACGTGGACACCGCCGACCTGGCCGACCGGATCGAGCTGGCCCGCTCGGGGCGGCTCACCCCGATGATGTTCGAGCACACCCTGCTGGAGCGGGCGCGCGCCGACCGGCGGCACATCGTGCTGCCGGAGGGGGAGGAGGACCGGATCCTGCGCGCCGCCGACCTGCTCCTGCGGCGCGGCATCGTGGACCTCACCCTGCTGGGCCGCCCCGAGGTGGTCCGGCGGCGCGTCGCCGACCTCGGCCTCGACCTGTCCGGCGCGACCGTGATCGACCCGCTGACCTCACCGCTGCGCGACCCCTTCGCCCGGGAGTACGCCGAGCTCCGGGCGGACAAGGGCATGACGCTCGAACGGGCCAGGGACGTGGTGACCGACGTCAACTTCTTCGGCACCATGATGCTGCACCGGGGCGACGTGGACGGTGTGGTCTCCGGCGCCGCGCACACCACGGCCGCCACGATCCTGCCCGCGTTCCAGATCATCAAGACGGTCCCGGGCACCTCGATCGTCTCCTCGGTGTTCTTCATGTGCCTGGCCGACCGGGTGCTCGTCTACGGCGACTGCGCGATCAACCCCGACCCGGACGCCGGGCAGCTCGCCGACATCGCCGTCTCCTCGGCGCGTACGGCGCGGCGGTTCGGCATCGAGCCCCGGGTCGCGATGCTGTCGTACTCCACCGGCCGCTCCGGCACCGGCGCCGACGTGGACAAGGTGCGCGCGGCCACCGCCCTGGTCGCGGAGCGGGCGCTGGACCTGCTGGTCGAGGGGCCGATCCAGTACGACGCCGCGGTGGACGCCAGGGTCGCCGCGGCCAAGCTGCCCGGTTCCCAGGTCGCCGGCCGGGCCACCGTACTGATCTTCCCGGACCTCAACACCGGCAACAACACCTACAAGGCCGTGCAGCGCTCCGCGGGGGCCGTCGCGATCGGACCCGTTCTGCAGGGGCTCCGCAGGCCGGTCAACGACCTGTCGCGGGGCGCGCTGGTCACCGACATCGTGAGCACCGTGGCCATCACCGCCATCCAGGCGCAGGAGGCCGCCGGGTGAGCGGGCGCCGCGCCACGGGAGGGCAGCCGGCGAGCCGTACGGCGGCCGGCCGTACGGTGAGGGAGGCGTGATGGGCCGGGTACTGGTGCTCAACACCGGGTCGTCCTCGGTGAAGTACCGGCTTGTGGACGGTGACCGGCGGCGGGCGTCCGGGATGGTGGAGCGGATCGGCGAGCCCGGGTCCGCGGCGGCCGGCCACGAGGAGGCGCTGAAGGTCGTCGCGGCCGAGCTGGCGGCCGGCGGGTTCGGGCTGGACTCCCCGGAACTGACCGCCATCGGGCACCGGGTGGTGCACGGCGGCACCACCTTCACCGAGCCCACGCTGATCACCGAGGAGGTGGTCAGGAAGATCGAGGAACTGGTCCCGCTCGCCCCGCTGCACAACCCGGCCAACCTGGCGGGCATCGAGGTCGCCCGGCGGCTCCGCCCCGACCTGCCGCAGGTCGCGGTCTTCGACACCGCCTTCCACGCCACGATCTCCCCTGCCGCCGCGACCTACGCGATCGACCGCGAGACGGCCGAGCGACTGAGAATCCGCCGCTACGGCTTCCACGGCACCTCGCACGCCTACGTCTCCCGTGAGGCGGCCCTCGCCGTGGGCAGGCCGCTGGGCAACGTGATCGTGCTGCACCTCGGCAACGGCGCCAGCGCCTCGGCGGTGTCGGCCGGGCGCTGCGTGGAGACCTCGATGGGCATGACCCCGCTGGAGGGCCTCGTCATGGGCACCCGCAGCGGTGACCTCGACCCGGCGGTGGTCCTCTACCTCGGCCGGACCGGGGGCATGTCCCTCGACGAGATCGACACGCTGCTCAACCGCCGCAGCGGCATGTTCGGCCTCTGCGGCGACAACGACATGCGCGCGGTGCAGGAGCGGCTCGCCGCCGGGGACGCCGACGCCGAGCTGGCGTTCTCGGTCTACTGCCACCGGCTGCGCAAGTACGTCGGCGCCTACTACGCCGTGCTCGGCACGGTGGACGTGATCGCGTTCACCGGGGGTGTGGGGGAGAACTCCCCGCTGGTCAGGCGGACCGCGCTGGCCGGTCTGGAGGCGCTCGGCATCGCCGTCGACCCCGCGCGCAACGAGCGCGGAGAACGGCTGATCTCGCCCGACGGCTCGGTGGTGAAGGTCGCCGTGATCCCCACGGACGAGGAACTGGAGATCGCCCAGCAGACTCTGGCGGTTATTTCGCGAACCAATCGCCAATAAGCGACGTCTACCTAAACGCGGACGGATGAAATCCGCCGGACATGTCCACGGGACACGGCTCTCGGCTCGGCGAGGCCGTACGGACATGTCAGGGCGGTGGCCCAGCGTCGCGGGGGCGTGCTGGGCCCTTCCTCCGCCCACGGATTGTGCCCGTACGGCCCCGCGGGGCCGTACGGGCACATCCCGCGACTCCCCGGGGTGAACCCCGGAGGCCGGGGGAGGAGGGTCCCGGATGGACTCCAGGACCTCCCGCTGCCAAGCCTCCTCGGGGGCCGGGGAGGAGACTCTCAGCCCAGGCGGGCTATGGACTTGTACTCCAGGTAGGCCGACAGTCCCTCCGGGCCGAGCTCACGGCCGATGCCGCTGTTCTTGAAGCCGCCGAACGGCGAGCTGGGCTCGATCATGAAGAGGTTGACGCCGTAGGTGCCGGCGCGGACCCGGCGGGCGATGTCCATGCCGTGCTCGGTGTCGGAGGTCCACACCGTCCCGGCCAGCCCGTAGTCGTTGTCGTTGGCGATGCGGACCGCGTCGGCCTCGTCCTCATAGGGGATCACGGTCAGCACCGGCCCGAAGATCTCCTCGCGGGCGACGCGCATCTCGTTGGTCGCTCCGGCGAAGACGGTCGGCGCGACGTACCAGCCCCGGTCGCGGGGGCGCTCCAGGCCGCCGACGACGGGCTTGGCCCCCTCGGCGATCCCGATCTTGATGTAGCCCTCCACCCGCTCCCGCTGCCGCCTCGCGACCAGCGGGCCGATGCCGGTCGCGGGGTCGGCGGGGTCGCCGACCGGCATGCCCCCGACCATCGAGGCGACCGCGTCCACCACCTCGTCGTAGCGGCCTCTCGGGGCCAGGATGCGGCTCTGGGCGACACACGCCTGGCCGTTGTTCATCAGCGCGGCGATCGACAGGAATCCCATCGCGGAGGGCAGGTCGCAGTCGTCCAGGATGATCGCCGCCGACTTGCCGCCGAGCTCCAGGGTGCACCGCTTGAGCCGCTCGCCGCAGATCGCGGCGATGCGGCGGCCGGCCGCGGTGGAGCCGGTGAAGGCGACCTTGTCCACGCCGGGGTGCGAGACCAGGTGCTCGCCCGTCTCACGTCCCGCCGCGACGATGTTGACGACGCCGTCCGGGATGCCCGCCTCCTTGACCATCTCGGCCAGCAGGTAGGCGTCGAGCGGGGTCTCCGGAGCGGGCTTCACCACGACCGTGCAGCCGGCGACCAGGGCGGGGGCCAACTTGATCATGATGACGAACTGCGGGATGTTCCAGGGGACCACGGCGGCGACCACGCCGACCGGCTCGCGGCGGACGGTCACCGGTCCGAAGGTGCCGGGCCGTTCCTCCTCGACGGCGAACGTCCGGCCGAGCTCGGCGTAGTACCGCAGCATGCCGAGCGGCTGGGGGGCCTGCGCCATCTGGGAGAAGGTGATCGGGGAGCCCATCTCCTCCGTGATGAGCTCGGCCATCTCCTGCTGGCGGGCCTCGTAGATCTCGGCGAGCCCGCCCACGACCGCGGCGCGTTCGGCCATGGTCATCCGGGGCCAGGGGCCGTGGTCGAACGCCTGGCGGGCGGCGGCGACCGCGCGGTCCATGTCGGCCGGGGTCCCGTCGGGAACGCGGCCGACCAGCTCCTCGGTGTGCGGGGAGACGACATCGATGGTCCCGGTGCCGGAGGGGGCCACCCAGTCGCCCCCGATGAACAGCGTGTCGTGCTGGCGCATGGCGCTTTGCCTCCTGGCCGGCGGGCGGAGCCGATTCCAAACTAGTGTTTGCTTGGACAGTCTCCCCGGCGGAGGGGATCTTCACAAGGCTCGCCGCCGCTGAAGCCGAATCATGTTCTGTCGATACCCGCCGGAGGTGTGTATCGTCGGACGATCTCCCGTCCTGTGACCCTCGAAGCGTTTGTTTAAAGCGCCACACACTGGTAGATAGTTCGTCAATGGTGCGGGAGTTCCCTCGTTTCGGTGGCGGGCATCAAGATCGTCTTCTATAGTTTCGCTCCGTCCGTGAGGGGCTCTGGAGGTGAGCGAAGCGTGAGACCGAGTCGCTCGATCGCACTCGGCGCCGTGCTCTCCGCCCTGCTCCTGACCCCGGTGACGGCCGGGGCCGCCGCCTGGCAGGCGGTCAAGCCCGACCCCGAGGCCGAGCTCCGCAAGCTCACCCGTGAGGCGAGCCAGCTCAACAAGAGATACCGAGGCCAGGTGCAGAGCCTGGAGGAGGCTCGGGTGCAGGCCGGCAAGGCCACCGGCACCGCCAAGAGCCTCAAGAGGGCGCTGGCGACCGCCGAGACCGACGTCGTGCGCTTCGCCCAGAGCGCCTACATGGGCGCCTCGCTGGACGGCGGCAGCCTGGTGAGCTTCGAGGGGGACGCCGGTCTCGTCCTGGACCAGGCCGCCACCATGTTCTACCTGGCAGGCCAGCGCGCCACCCGGCTCACCCAGATCAAACAGCTGATCAAGGATTCCCGGGCCGCGGAGAAGGCGGCCGGTGTGAAGGTCGTCAAACTCAAGGACGACATCGCCAAGCTCAAGAAGGACCGGATCCGGATCGAGGGCCTGCTCGCCAAGTACGGCTTCCAGCAGCCCGGCGGCAGCGACGGCCTGACCCCCCGCACGGTCGCCATGCGCAACCTGGTGATGCAGACCTTTCCGATGCCCTACGGCGTCGGCTGCCTGCGCCCCGGAGACCCGGGCGAGCACGGCAGCGGCCGGGCCTGCGACTTCATGATGAGCGGCGGAGGCCGCATGCCGGCCCCCGACGCCAAGGAACGCGGCGACCGCCTGGCCCAGTGGGCCATCGACAACGGGCCGCGCCTCGGCATCATGTACATCATCTGGCAGCAGAGATACTACGACGTCCGGACCGGCGCGGGCTGGAGGATGATGTCCGACCGAGGCGGCATCACCGCCAACCACTACGACCACGTCCACATCTCGATGTTCTGAGCTGCCGGGCTTCCGGCCCGCGGTGATCGGGTTCTGAGAGCCCTCCCGAGGAGTAGGTCATGGTGCCGATCCGGATCGTCCGCGAGGGGGCGAACATGCCGGTCGGGTCCGGGGCGCTCGGGTCACTGGACTTCTCGGCGCTCTCCGAGCTGATGTCCGAGGCTACGATCCCCGCCTTGCCGAACTGGAAGGAGCCGGTCCGCCGAATGTACGGCTTGCTGTTGCCCTCCCAGGTCACGGCGCTGCTCTCGGTGAACTTCACCCCCCTTGCCCACGACGAACCGGCTCTTCAACGCCTTGATCGGGTCAGCGGGAACGGCCTGGACGTGCCCTCGGTCACCGGCTCGACAGGTGTCGGCCGCTCACCTCTTGGTGACGGCGGCGGAGAGGGTTTCGAGGGCTTTTGCGATGTCCGCTCTGGTGGTTCCGTCGGAGATGAGACCGGCGGGGGTCACGGAGGCGCGGTCGACGGGGATGCGCACGCAGGCGTCGGGGACGGTGAGGGCTCCGGTGTAGTTCAGCACGGTGCGCAGTGAGTCGTGGGCGCGGGCCGCTCCGGTGGGGGCCGTCGCGGTGTTGATCCAGCCGGCGGGTTTCTGGTACATGCAGCCTCCGATCGCCCACTCCAGGAGGTTTTTCAGCGCGCCGGGGAGGGCTCCGGCGTATTCCGGGGTGCAGAACATGAACGCGTCCGCCCCGGCGAAGGTCGAGCGTAGCCGGGCGACGGCGGCGGGCAGGTGGGGGCCCTCCAGGGCCGGGTTGAAATGCGGCAGCAGGTGTGTCTCGTCATAGGCCCTCGCCACATGGTTCTCGGAGGTGAGGGTGGCGGCGGTGCGGACCACCGCGTCGCTTACCGACCCGTGACGGATGCTTCCCGCGATCAGGAGCAGCAGGGGGCTCATGGTTTTCTCCTGGGGGTTCCGGAAAACCTGGGGGTGCCGGAAAAATCGCCGGGGTGCGGGGAGGGCCTGGAGGGCCGACCGGTGGACGGTTCGACGGACGGGCGTCAGGTCTCCGCCTCCCATGTGCCGGGGAGTTCCCGCACGGTCAGGAGGGGGGAGCACGCGAACGGAACGATGGTGAGGGCGGCGAGCAGCGCGGCCAGCCAGAGGGTCCAGGTGTTTCCGGTCAGGGTGGCGACCAGGCCCCCCACCATCGCGCCGACCGGGACCGCGCCCATGGTGACGAATCTCCTGGCCGAGGTGACCCGGCCCATCAGGGAGTACGGGGTCACCCGGGCGTTGATCCCGGTCGAGCTGATGCTGGCCATGACCAGCAGAGCGCTGAAGAGCAGGCTGCTGACGGTGATCGGGACCACGTGCGGCACCGGCAGGACGGCGGTGAGCGGCACCATGGCGAAGGCCGCCGACAGCGAGCAGTAGCAGACGATGACGGCCCGGATGGACCCCAGCGCCTTCTTCACCCTCAGTCCGGCGAGCGAGCCGATTATCCCGCCCAGCGCGCCGATGGAGGTGGCGAGGCCGAACAGCGCGGGGCTCAGCCCCAGGTCGCGCAGGACGAACAGGGCCAGCACCGCGCTGTAGGCGCCGGCCCCGAGGTTGATCAGCGCGCCGGACATCAGGAACGTACGGAGCACGGGGTGCCCGGCGACGAAGCCGAGCCCGGTCCTGAGCGAGTTCCAGAAAGGTTCGCGCTCCCTGTCGCGGGCGCCGTTGCGGGCCGCGTGCCGTGTGGTGTCCCGGGCGGCGTTCCCGCTGGTGTTCCCTGTGGTGTTCCCGCTGGTGGGTTCGGCGACGTCGATGCCCGAGATGAACAGCCAGGAGAGGGCGTGCGTGATCGCGGTCACCCCGTAGACCAGCGGGCCGCCGGTGAATTGCAGGATCTGCCCGGCCAGGCCGGGGCCGACCACCCGGATGGTGGTGTCGCTGGTCTGGAGCCTGGCCGATGCCTCGGAGACTCTCGCGCGGCTCACGATGGCCGGGAGGATGCTGGTGTGGGCCACCCCGAAGAACAGGTCGGCCACCCCGGTGACGGCGGCGACGACCATCAGCTGTGCGACGGACAGGACGCCGAGGACGAAGGCGATCGGCACGCCGGCTATCGCGACCGCGCGGACGACCTCGGCGGTCAGGAGCACCCGCCTCTTGGACCACCTGTCGACCCAGACGCCGGAGGGGATGCCGAGCACCAGGTAGGCCATGGACCCGAGGGCGGCGATGACGCTCATCTCGAAGGTCGAGGCGTGCAGGGTGGTCACCGCGGTGACGCTGAGCGCCAGCGTGCCGAACTGCTGACCGACGCTTCCCGCGAGATTGGCCGCCCAGAGTCTTCTGAACGAGGCGACCCGCAGGACTCCGAGGTCACGTGCCCCTTCGCGGGCGGTGGGCTTGTCGAGGTCTGGAGTCATGATCGCTTTCCATGGGAGAAGCCGGGCCCCCTCGGGTGAGGGCGGGACGCGGTGGAGAGCCGGGCGACGGTGCGGCGACGCCGCGCGAGCCGGCTAGGTGGGGTGGGGGGAGTGGGCGACCCGGTGGAACATGGTCACCGCGTTCGCGAATTCGGCCCAGTAGTCGATCTCGTCGACACGTCCGTGTCCGCGCCCGTTCAGCAGGAGCGACAGGTAGACGTTCCCGAGGCCCGCCGACTCGGTGAAGATCGGCTGGATGTGGAATCTCAGATGGTGGTAGTCGTGATCGCTGACCGTGATGTAGATGACTCTGTCGTCCGCGGGCGGGGTCTCGCGGAGCAGTTCCGCGAGTGGGGGCACGCTCTGCCCGGCCAGTTCTCCGTCGGCGATCGGGGCGAACTCCTGCCAGTAGTGAAACTCTCCGGGGTCGTTCTGCGGGCCGACCGCGAACGCGAGGCCGGGGGTCCTGGAGCGCAGCGCGTTGCGTACCGCGACATATCCCCCGCCGGAAGGACCGTGCCAGGCGATCCCGCTCAGCCCGTTCTCCGCGCGGATCCAGGCCGTCAGGTCGTCCAGCCGTGGCCAGAACTCGTCGTCCCCCAGCAGGAACCAGCCAATCGACGGATCCGGGCTGAAAAGCAGCATCGGGTCGGAGGCGAAAAGGCATATCGCGTTCAGCCGCTGGGAGCTTGTCCTGCGGTGGTACACGGGCGGGATGAAACTCGCCCGATCGACCTGGCCGTGGAAGAAGACGTGTAGCAGAGGGTCGGCGACGACCTCCGGCGTGCGCAGCAGCAGGTGTAATTCATATCCCCTGGAGTGCGAGTAGACGATTACCTCTTCCCGCTGCATTCTTCGCCTCTCTGGTTTCGGTGGAATCCGTGCCGGCGGGCGCCGTTCCGTGCGCGCCGTGATCCGGCGATGTTCGATCTAGCGCAGTACGGGCATCGAGCAGTCTCGCGGGAGCAGGGGCGGGAACAGCAGCGGACCCGGCCGCGGGCCAATCTGCCGGGCGGTGCCCCGCTGAAACGTGTTCGACGAGGGCGAGTACGTGACGGGGACCGGCCTGAGGCTCACCCCGAACCGGCGGGCGAGCCTCTCCAGCCGAAACGCCACCGGACCGTAGACGACGTTCACCCCCGAGGTCGCCTGATACAGGATGGCCGGCGGGATCTCCGACAGCAGACCCTCGGGAAAGCTCCGGGGCAGGGACAGCTCGAAGTACGCGGCTCGCCACCGTGGAACCCGGCCCAGGACCCTTACCCGGCCGTGCGGGCGGACGTTGGAGAACATGGTGAACGCCCACTCGGTGCGCAGGCCCATGACCACGGAGAGCAGGTTCCCCGCCAGCAGCAGGACGCCCAGCGCGGTCCACCACGAACGCGGGCTGATGAAGCTGTCCGCGAACGGGCCCGAGGCGGCCATCGTGTACACGGACGATCCGAAGAGCACGGCGAGGACACCGCACAGTACGGTGCCGGCCTCGACGTGCCGGTAGATCCACGCCGTACCGAACCGGCTGCCGACGCCGAACAGGATGGCGGACACCAGGGCGAGCCGGGCGACGGGCGGCCAGCCGAACCCGGTCGCCGGCTCGGCGCTCGCCGCCCAGAGGCAGAGCGCGACCAGGGAGAACGGAAAGTTGCCCGTCATGCCGAATATGAAGTGCATTCCCGCCGCCACCGTGAAAAGCGGATACAGCGGGGCGTTGAGGAGCAGCGCGCTCCCCAGGTACAGCTCCACCGTCACCACCAGAAGGGGGGCGCCGAAAAGGACGCCGTCGCCGAGCGGAAGCCCCAGCCGTTTCGAGTACAGACGCGGGATCAGCCGCCCACAGCTCTGGGCCGTCGCCAGGAACTGACGGTTGACCTTGAAGAGCCCGGAGGTCAGATAGACGCCGCCGAGCAGGAACCTCGCGACCTCCCCGATGTGGGCGGCCGGAACCGTCTGGAACAGGGCCACAGCCAGGAGCGCCAGCCAGACGTGGTTCGACAGCCGCCAGTTCTGGATCGCCACCCAGATCACCAGGAGCGGAACGGCGGTGAGTCCGGCGGTCCGTCCGCCGAGCAGGAACAGCGCCGCGCAGACGGGGAGCAGCGCGGTCCGCAGCGGGGCGACCAGGGGGCGGGGCGGGGAGACGCCCGTCACCGGCGCGAAGGTGTGGGAGAGGTGGCCCGTCCCCTCGCGGAGCACGTTGTTCACCTGATGTCCCATGAGCGCCACGGTCAGCAGCGCGCAGTGGTTCATCGCCCACCCCCGGGTGGACGGGCCGTCCGCGGCTGCCCGGGGTGGACGAGCCCGGCCGGCGTCGATCGACGTGTCGCCGTCATCGCGGTATGACGCCGCGGTTGTGGTAGGCCAGCCCGGGGGCGATCACCCGGACGACCGAGAAGTCCTCCGGCGCCGACGAGAGATCGACGACGACGGGCTCCAATCCGGTGATCCGCTCCACGTGCTCCGCGACCGATCGGAACTCGCCGCGGATGCTGCCGGAGTCGAAACCCGTCTCCTGGGCGGCCTGGGCCCAGGTGAGGTCGCCGGTGTCGAACTCGGGGGCGGTCATGCCCGTCTCCAGGGCGGCGTTGCCGGACGGGATGTCGTCGCGTGTTCCCGAGATCCCGGTGAGCCTCGTCTGGACGGCCTCGGTGAGGGCGCGGGAGAGCGCCACCTCGGCGCTGGAGTGGCACCCCGATCCAGCGCAGACGACCGGGTATTCCGGCGACCAGATGAAGCAGACGAAGCACGGCAGGCCGAAGGCGTTCGGCACCGAGGAGATCTCCGTGCTGACGTCGGCCTCGCGGAGGGAGCCCAGCAGCGCCGAGCAGTGGTCGTTGGTTACCGTCTCGATCCGGAGGGTCCGCCGGTGGTCACGCGCTCCATGGCGGAGCGAACTGGTCGCGTGGCGCTCGATGACCTCGTACATCGCGTGCAGGGCCGCCTCCTCCAGACTGTTGCCCGACGCCAGGCCGTTGCTGGACGGATGGAGGACGTTGGCCCGCCAGTCGAGACCTGAGGCGAGGGAGAGCCGGATGAGATCGGCGGGCACGGGGACGGCCCGCCCGCTGACCGCGCCGGCGCCCTCGGCCCAGCGCAGACGGAGCCCGTCCCGGTATGGCGTGAGTTCCGGTCTGATGGGCAGGTCGGTCAGGCCGTACGGCAGATCCAGGTCCTCCGCCGGGGCGGTGAACGTTTCAACGGCGGGTCTCTCCGCGTGCCAGAGCTCGATCGACTCCATGGCGGCGGATATCTTCGCCAGCAGCAGGGTCGCGCCCTTGCCCTGGGAGACCGCGAGCGTCTCCGACCTCGGGCGGATGGCCATGCAGACGGGCACCCCGATGCAGTCCAGGTGGGTGACGTCCGCGACCCGGCTGATGCCGGCCCTGCCGAGATGCCGGTTCACCACGGCCCAGGTCTCCTCCGGAGTGCGCGTCCGGTGTGTTCCGGGGAGCCGGATCCTGTCCGCCGCCGGGCTCATCGGGTCGCTCCGAGGTCCGGTTGGCGCGAGAGCGCGGTGCGGACCCTGAAGCAGTGGCCCAGGACGAATGTCCGGAACGCCGCCATGGCGTCCTCCGTGGTCCGGAACCCGCGGTTCGCCGCCTCGCGGCACAGGGCGTCGTCCCGGATCCGCCACAGGTCGCGCAGGAGCCCGGCCGTCACGGAGCCGCGCATGAGGTGGTGGCTCAGCCCCGGATGTCTCATGGCGAACGACGTGTTCTCCGCCAGGCACGACCGGATGTGCGCCCTGTCGTCATCGGTCTCGTTCCTGAGCAGCAGGCGGAGCAGTTCCGGATGCCCGAGGTTGAGGCGGGGGCGGAAGAGGTCGGTCGGCCGGAGTCCGTCTCCGTCCGGTTGAGGCCACCGCGCTCCGCCCGGCGCTGTCCCCGCCACGAGCCGCGCCCGCTCCACGAGGGGCATGGGGGCCGAGCCGTCCACGGGGGCCTCGGAGAGCCGGTGGAGATAGCCGGCCCAGACCGCGGGGAATCCGGGGTCGAAGATCTGCTGGTAGTGCACCCTGCACCGGGCCGGAACGCCGGGCTCCGTCGCGTCACGGACGAAGTGGTCGACCCAGTCGCGGTAGAAGCCCGTCCGCCACTCCCGGTCCGACCCCGGAGGGCTCGGGGAGGGCCGCCCGCCGGACGACAGCTCCTCGCCCACCTGGGCGATCGCGTGGACGGCGTCGGCCCTCTTGAGATTGCAGAAGTGCCGATCCGCCCTGAGGCGGGCCGTCAGCCAGCCGACGAACCCGGCGCCCGGCTCGCTCGCCTCCCGCATCGAGACCAGGGTCCGCTGCGGATAGTAGATCGCCCGGAACAGGTCCGCGTGACGCCGGGCCGCGGGGCCGGTCAGGACCCCCTCGTCGACCGCCCGCCGGAGCATCGCCCGGACGTTGACCATCGGAATGCTGCACGCGTGCCAGTCTCCCGAGGGGGACTGCGCCACGGCGACCTCGTCGTCTCCCTCGATCTCGCCGCGGACGTACTGCCCGTACACCTCGCCGAGCCCCACCATGCCGTGCTCGCGGAGCTCGGCCGCGCGCAGCGCGCCGATGCTGGAAGCCCCGTATGTCCGGACTCCCCGGTGCAGCACGTGCAGGATCTCCTTGTGGCGCAGGGCCCGTGACTGGTGGAACAGCCCGTCGATGATCAGGACGGCGTCGCCCGGCCCGATGGCGGGGTCGAAGAGGTCACCGTGCTTGACGGGGCCGTGGGCGACGACGTCCGGCCGCAGCAGCCGCGCCTCGGCCGGGCTCAGGGTGGGGCCGCTGAAAACGTGCACTTTTGCTGGACACCGGGGGATGTCTTCCCATTTCATGCGGTTGCTCCTCACGGCTTGATCGCCGTCCGGGGCCGGGGGGTCGCAGGGGCCGAGCCACGGAGGTGACGGGAGGTCACTCCGTGGGCCCGGCCGGCTCTCATCTGCGAATGGTTCGGCGCGTCAGTCCTGGGTCGCCGCGTCGTGGCACATCATCGCGGGGGAGATCCCCTCGAAGAGCTCACGGAAGTCCTCGGCCTCGATCTGCCGGGCGACGCTGGCGGTGGTTGCGGTGACGACATCGCTGGGATTGGCGGACATATGCTTCCCCTTCCCTTGAAGGTGTCCATTCTGGACACCTTGGGTGCCATTCTTGGCATCCGATGAAATGAGGTTAGCAGTCTCGATAATCGCCTTGCCAATGGTTTATTTGGCGGCGCATCCGGAGGGGTGGTGACTTTGGAAGTGGCTATATATTTCCAATTTTATTGGCATAATAAATGATGTTCATTGACGGTCTGGCGTCGCTGTCTCGGGATTGCCTCGCAGGCCGGAAGATGTTTTGACCGCGTCGACATGATCGCGAACGGATGTAGTGCCGGATGGGTGAGGCCCTGCGGAGATCATGGATGTCCGACGGCTTCGGCGTTTTTCCCGTGGTGGTCTTCGGCGGCCTTCGCGCGGGCTGCTGCCGCGCCTGCCCCGGAAAGGGGCCGGACGCCCTGTCCGTCGTTTTTTACGGCCCTCGCCGTGTTCTATGGCGCTATTCGGTTTTTGAACCAGTGGTAGGACGCCTTCGGGGTGCGTTCTCCGGTGGCGAAGTCGACGTGCACGAGGCCGAAGCGCTGGTTGAAGCCCTCGGCCCACTCGAAGTTGTCCAGCAGGGACCAGACGTAGTAGCCGCGCACGTCCACGCCCTCGGCGCGTGCCTGTTCGACGGCGCCGATGTGACCGTCGAGGTAGGCGATCCTGGCCTGATCGTCCACGGTTCCGTCCGGGCCGGGCGCGTCGGGCTGGGAGCAGCCGTTCTCGGTGATGTAGACGGGGGGCAGGGCGTCGCCGTAGCGGGCCTTCAGATCGACGAGGAGGCGGCGCAGGCCGTCGGGGACGACGGGCCAGCCGAAGGCGGTGGTGGGGTAGCCGGTGACGCCGGCGTCGGTGAAGGGCAGGCCCTCGTCGGTGGGGGCGGCGATCCGGGTGGGGTTGTAGTAGTTGATGCCGATGCCGTCGAGGGGGGTGCCGATCAGGTCCAGGTCGCCGTCCTGGACGCAGTCGAGGCTCACGCCGTACGCCGACATATCGGGATATTTGCCGAGAAGTACGGGGTCGTTGAACAGGCGGTTGTGCAGGGTGTCGTAAGCGTCGGCGGCGGCCAGGTCGGCGGGGTCGGAGGAGGCGGGCCAGACGGGGGTGCAGTTGTTGGTGATCAGCACCCGCTGCGCGCCTCGCTCGCGCAGGGCCCGTACGGCCAGGCCGTGCCCGAGCAGCTGGTGGTGGGCCACCGGCAGGGCGTCCAGCAGCAGGGTCCTGCCGGGGGCGTGGGTGCCCAGGCCGTAGCCGAAGACCATGTGCACGAAGGGCTCGTTCAGGGTGATCCACATGGGGATCCGGTCGGCGAGCCGGTCGGCCACCAGGGCCGCGTAGTCGGCGAAGCGGTGGGCGGTGTCGCGGTTCAGCCAGCCCCCCGCGTCCTCCAGGGCCTGCGGCAGGTCCCAGTGGAACAGCGTGGCCGCCGGGACGATGCCCCGGTCGTGGAGCGCGTCGGTCAGCCGGTCGTAGAAGTCCAGCCCCGCCCGGTTGGCCGGGCCCCTGCCGTCGGGCTGGACGCGGGGCCAGGCGACGGAGAAGCGGTAGGAGTTCACGCCGAGGCCGGCCATCAGCGCGACGTCTTCAGTCCAGCGGTGGTAGTGGTCGCAGGTCACGTCGCCGGTGTGGTCGTCGCGGACACGGCCGGGCCGGTGGGCGAAGGTGTCCCAGATGGAGACGCCCCTGCCGTCCTCGGCGACGGCGCCCTCGATCTGGTAGGAAGCGGTCGCCGTACCCCAGAGGAACATCCTGACCTCCCAATTGTATGAGTGGGGCTCATGTTAGCCCCCGCCGGGCCCAAGTAGGAGATGATGGAACGATGACGAACGTTTCCGGGGGGACACTGCGCCGTCGCCCGGCTCAGCGACGTAGCCTCGAACGGGTCGAGCGCATGCTGGACGAGTGCGCGCGGCTGCTGGACGAGGCGGGCTACGAGGCACTGACCACCAAGGAGGTCGCACGCCGGGCGGAGGTGCCGATCGGCACCTTCTACCAGTTCTTTCCCGACAAGCAGGGGCTGGTGCGCGCGCTCGCGCTGCGCAACCTGGAGGCCTTCCTCGACAGGGTCACCGCCCGGCTCGTGGTGGTGCGGCTGTCGGACTGGACGGAGATGGTGGACCTGGCGATCGACGAGTTCGTCATGATGAAACGGTCCACACCCGGCTTCGCGGTCGTCGACTTCGGCGAGGTGCTGGTCACCCCGGGCGGCCCGGCCCTCAAGGGAACCGAGCGGATGCTCGACGCCGCGCTGGAGAACAACGTCATCGTGGCCGACCGGCTCCGTCTCATCACCGTCGAGCTGCTCGGCGTCCCGATCGGACCCGGGCTGGACCGTGCCCTGCTCGTCGCGGTCGAGGCGGCGGACGCCGTGCTCAAGCTCGCCTTCCGCTCCCGGCGGGACGGTGACCCCGAGCTGATCGACGAGTGCAAACGCCTGGTCCGCCGCTACCTGTCCGAGCACATGCCCTGAGCGTCCCGGCCGATAATCCGTGGTGGATTAGAAGTGGTGGATTAGAAGCCGTACGACCGCTTTGCCCCAGGGGGGCGCCCTCTTTTCGTTCCGGCTGTTAAACCGGTAGCGGGATCGGGGGAGGGGCCAATGGCCGCACCGCGCGCACGCCGGATCAACATTCCGCTTCGCCACGTCGCCCTGACATGCGGGGCCATGCTGTTCGCGCTGCTCGCCAACGTGACCTACCTCCAGGCGTTCGGCGCCGACCGGCTCGACGAGGACCCCCGCAACCGGCGGACGCTGATCGCGCGCTTCGACCGCCCCAGGGGGGACATCCTGCTCCGTGACGGCAGCGTCGTCGCGGCCAGCATCGAGAACGAGGATGGCGAGTACCGGTATCGGAGGGTCTATCCCGGTGGACCGCTCTACGCGCCGGTGACCGGGCATCTCTCGCTCCGGGGCGCCGACGGCATCGAGCGCGCCGAGGACCCGGTGCTGTCCGGCAAGGCGCCCAGGGTGAGGGTGCACTCGCTGGTGGACGGCACCGAGGCCGGGGCCACGCTCAGGCTCACCGTCGACCCGAGGGCGCAGCGGGCCGCGTACGAGGGGCTGCGCGCCACCGGGCGGCGCGGGGCCGCCGTCGCGATCGACCCGGCCACCGGCGCGATCCTGGCCATGGCCTCCTTCCCCTCCTACGACCCGAACGTCTACACGACCTTCGACGGCGCCGCGCTCGACAGGGCGGACAAGTTGCTGCGGAGCGATCCCGCCGACCCGCTGCTGAACCGGGCGATCCAGCGGAGCTACCCGCCGGGATCGGCCTTCAAAGTCGTCACCAGCGCGGCCGCGCTCGGTTCGGGGAGATACCGCCCGACCACCGACGTCGGCGCGCCCGCCGCCCTCCGCCTCCCGGAGACCGGCACCGGCCCGCGCGACCCCGGCGGCACGTCCTGCGACGACGGCACCCTGCCGCTGGCGGACGCGTTCAAGGTCTCGTGCGACACCCCGTTCGCGAAGATCGGCGTCGAGCTCGGCCAGGACGCGCTGCGCGACCAGGCGCGGGCCTTCGGGTTCGACGCCGACGACCTCGCCGTGCCCATGCCCGTGACCGGGAGCGTCTACCCGCAGGGGATGGACCAGGCGCAGACCGCCCTGTCGGCGCTGGGACGGTTCGGCGGCCGCGCCACCCCGCTCATGATCGCGATGATCTCCGCGGCGATCGCCAACGACGGCGCGCTGATGCGCCCCTACCTGGTGGAGGACGTCCGCCTCGCCGACGGCACGGTGATCGACGGCGCCGAGCCGTCGCAGTACCGTCGCGCCCTCGACGCGGACGAGGCCAACCGGCTCACCGCGATGATGGTCACGGTCACCCGGCCCGGCGGAGCCGGGGAGGCCGCGGCCATCCCGGGCGTCGAGGTCGCCGCCAAGACCGGCGGCGCGGAGAACACAGCCGGGAGCGCCGCCTCCGGTCAGGAGCACGGGATCTTCACCGGGTTCGCCCCGGCCGCCGGCCCCCGGGTCGCGGTGGGGGTCGTGGTGGAGCACGGCGGCCCCGGCGGCCGGGTGGCGGCCCCCATCGCCAGAGCGATCATGCAGGCCGTCCTGGGGCTGCCCGCCGTCGCCGATCAGAGTGCCGGAAGCCCGCCGGGCGATACCGGTGATCAGGTGGAGTAGGCGTCGGCCTGCAGGCCGTACAGGTCGGAATACAGGCCGCCGAGCTCGATGAGCCGGTTGTGGGTGCCCTCCTCGACGACCTCGCCGTGGTCCAGGACGTAGATCCGGTCGGCGTAGCGGACGCTGGCCAGCCGGTGGGTGATCAGCAGGACGGTACGGCCGTCGGCGTGCCGCCGGATGCGCTCGAAGAGGGCGTGCTCGGCCCGGGCGTCGAGGGCCGCGGTGGGCTCGTCGCAGATCAGCAGGGGGGCGTCCCGGTGGAAGCCCCGGGCGACCGCGATCCGCTGCCACTGGCCGCCCGACAGCTCCTGGCCGTTCTTGAACCGCCGGTCCAGCAGCGTGCTGTAACCGTGGGGCAGTTCGGCCACGACCTGGTCGGCGCCCGCCACCTCGGCCGCCGAGCGCAGCGCGTGCTCTCCCCTGTCGGTGCCCATGCTGATGTTGTGCCTGGCGGTCAGCGGCCAGCGCGTGTGGTCCTGGGCGATCACCGCGATGTTGCGCCGCAGCTCCTCGGGGTCGACGTCCGCCAGGTCGGTGTCGTCCCAGCGGATCCGGCCGCCGTCCGGCGGGTAGAGACCGGACAGGATCTTCGCCAGCGTGGTCTTGCCCGACCCGTTCTCGCCGACCAGGGCGATCACCTCACCCCGGTCGATGTGGATCGACACGCCGCGCAGGGCCGGGGTGGCGGACCCCGGGTAGGTGAAGACGACGTCCTCGGCGGTGATCCGCTCGAACGTCTCCGGAGCCTCCTCCGAGTGACCGGACCCCACCCGGGTCTCGGCGTCGGCGCAGAAGTCCAGAAAGTCGGTGAAGTAGAGCCCCTCCTCGTAGAGGCGGTTGGTGGCGTACATCAGGTTCGCCAGATAGGTCTGGCCCGAGCGGATCGCCAGCACGGCGGTGCCCGCCACGGCCAGCGGCACCGCGCCCGCGGCGAGCAGCAGGCCCAGCACGACGTAGACCACGGCGGTCCCGATCCCGCCGAGCGCCTCACCCACGACCTTCGCGAAGGTCTGCCGCCGGGCCAGGTTCAGCAGGACGGTCTGCTCCGCGGTGGCCACCGCGTCGTACATCCGGAGCAGGAAGTGACGCATCGTGAAGGAGCGCACCTCGGCGGCGGGCTCGCGCTCGGCCAGCAGCTCCGAGATGATCCACTTACGCCGGGTGGCGGGGATGATCGCGTACATCGTGCTGTAGCGCATGCGCGCCGAGCGGACCGCCGCCCAGGCGTCCGGCAGCACCGCCAGCACCAGCAACGGCAGCAGCACGGGATGGAGCACCCCGAGCACACCGGCCGCCGCGGCGATCCCGATGATCGCGGTCAGCACGTTGATCGCCGTACCGACCACCACGTCCGCCATGGCCACCCCCCGCGACCTGGCCCGTTGCAGCGTGTCGTGGAAGCCGGGGTCGTCGAAGGCCGCCAGCCCGACCCGGCTGGTCAGCTCGTACAGCCGCTCCTCGGCGATCCGGCTGACCTGCGGGTCCAGCCGGGACTGCGCCCAGCCCGCGCCCGCCTGCACCAGCGTGCGCAGAGTGCCCGCCACCCCGACCAGGATCAGGCTGGGCAGGGCGGCGGCGACCCGCTCCGGGGTCGGGCCCGCCTGGAACAGGGCCGACAGCACCCCGGTGGTGGCGAGCAGCCCGAACGCGGTGAACGCGCCGCCGAGCAGGCTCAGGGTGATCGTGACGACCGTGTCGCGCGGGCCGGCCAGCCAGGCCAGCCGTACGGCCTGCGAGACCAGGGCCGGCAGCCGCCGGGCGATGGTGAGAAAGCCGATGCCGGTCATCTTGCCGACGTGGGCGTGCCAGTCGGAGAGGTTCAGTTCGCCGAGCTCGGTATCGAATCCGGATTCGGATTCGGATTCGAGCCGACATCCGGATTCCGGCCGGGGTTCGGGCCGTGAGCCGGATACGGGCTGGGATTCCGGCGGGGATTCGGGCTGTGATCCGGATTCGGGTGGGGATGGGTGTCGGGGTTCGGGGGGAGTGTCCGCCATGCCTGCAGTGTGGATCGCCATGCCGACAATTCGCCATCCGGTGGCCGATGACGGTCAGCGTTGAGACTTCATGTTTATCCCTCATATGAATTTCCGTACCCGGACATTGCGGGGGGTCCGAGAAGCCGAGCATCCGAAATGGTGCTAAGCCTGGGCACGGCGCGGTAATTGGTGTCACACTTTCTGTGACGGCTGGCCCGCGACCTCGTTAAGAGCCGATGACACAGGACACCGCGCACATTTTTCTTACCGGCGGCAACCTTCCCCTCGAACCCAATGGCTTCGTCGGCCGTGAGGCCGATGTGGAGGAGCTCATCGAGTTGTTGAGCGTCGCCCGGCTGGTGAGCCTGTGCGGGGCGGGAGGCATCGGCAAGAGCAGGCTGGCGGTCCGGGTGGCGTCCCAGGTGGCGGCCGAGTTCTCCGGGGGCGTCTGGCTGGTGGAGCTGGCCGAGGCGGTGCGGGACGAGCTGCTCGTGCCCCGGGTGGCCGCCGTGCTCGGGGTGAAGGCCGAGCCGTCGCGCCCGCTGGCCGACACGCTGCTCGACGCCCTCGGCGACCGGCAGCTGCTGCTGATCATCGACAACTGCGAGTCGCTCATCGAGGAGTCCGCCCGGTTCTGCCGGACGCTGCTCACGGTCTGCCCCGAGGTGCGGGTGCTCGCGACCAGCCGGGAGCCGCTCCGGGTGGCGGGGGAGACCGTGTGGCGGGTGCCGCCGCTCACCCTGCCCCGGCCAGGAGGCCACGACGTCCGTACCAGCGAGGCCGTGCGGCTCTTCATCGACCGGGCCGGCGCCGCCTCACGCGGCTTCACCGCCGAGCACAACGCGGGCGAGATCGCCAGCCTGTGCGAGGCGCTCGACGGGATGCCGCTCGCCATCGAGCTGGCCGCCGCGCTGTGCAGGGTGCTGACGGTGGAGCAGATCCACGCCCGGATCAGGGACCGGTTCCGGCTCCTGTCCGCCGGGGACAGAACGGCCCCGGCCCGGCACCAGACCCTCAGGGCCACCGTCGACTGGAGCTACCAGCAGCTCAAGGAGCCCGAGCGGATCCTGCTGCGGAGGCTGGCGGTGTTCACCGGGGGCTGGACGCTCGACATGGCCGAGCAGGTCTGCGCCGGCAACGGTCTTTGGGCCGAGGACGTCCTGAGCGTGCTCTGCGACCTGGTCGACAAGTCCCTGGTCCTGGCCGACGCCGAGGTCGCGGGCCAGACCCGCTACCGGATGCTGGAGACGATCCGCCAGTACGCCGCCGAGCAGCTCGACGTCTCCGGCGAGGAGATCGAGCTGAGGCGGCGGCACCGGGACCACATGATCGAGATCGCCGGCCGGATCCACCGGCTCATCGTCCGCCGCCCCCGCCCCACCTGGGCGGAGATCTGCCCGATGCTGGTCCTGCTCGACGAGTTGCAGGCCAACGTGTGGGCCGCGGTGCGCTGGTCGGCCGAGAACGACGACCCGGAGAGCGCCCTGCACCTGCTGGTGCTGCTGCGCTGGCCGACCATCGCCGGTGGCAGGTTCACCCCCGCCGACCACTGGCTTGACCGCCTGCTGGAGGTGGAGTCGCCGGCGCTGACCCCGCGCATGCGCGGCGACGCCCTCGTGCTCCGCGGTCAGGTGGCCTTCGGGCAGGGCGACCCCGAAGCCGCGCGGAAGGCCTGCGTCGCCGCGGCCGAACTGTGCCGCGCGACGGGCCTGCACGGACCGCTGAGCGGGGCGCTCGCCATCCTGGCCTGGGTGGCGATCTACCAGAGGAGGCCGGACCGGGCCCGGTGCCTGCTTGACGAGGCCCTGGAGGCGGTGCACCGGGTCGACGACCCGTGGCACGAGATGGTGATCCGCGCCATGGAGGGGACGTTCGCGCTGTCGGAGGGGCGGGCCAAGGAGTCGCAGCGCTCCTTCGAGGCCGCGCTGGCCATCGCCCACGAACTCGACAACCACTGGGCCGCCCCGGTCGCGCTCATCGGGCTGGCCCAGGTCGCCTGGGTCCGGGGTGACCTCGCGGAGGCCCGCGCCTACTACGAGCAGGCCCTCGACCTGCTCCAGGACATCACGGCCCACTGGCAGACCATCACCTGCCTGTCGGGCCTGGGCCGGATCGCCCTGGCCCAGGGGGATCTCACCACCGCCCGCGCCAGGCTGATCGAGAGCCTGCGCCTGTGCCGGGGGACCGGCCAGAGGCTCGGTGTGGCCCGGCGGATCGAGACGCTCGCGCAACTGGCGCTGGCCGAGGAGGACGACCGGCGGGCGGTGCGCCTGGCGGGAGCCTCGGCCGCGATCCGGAGCGCGATGAGCGGTTCGGTGCTGCCGTCCGGCTTCGGCGCGCGGATGGAGGAGCTGCTCCAGCCCGCCAGGGCCAGGCTCGGTGACGCGCTGGTCGCCCAGTTGTGGGCGCACGGCCAGGAGATGTCCCAGGAGCAGGCGGTCCGCTACGCGCTGGAGGGCGACGAGCGAGTCGGCACGTCCCCGCTGACCGGCCGGAGCCCGGCCGCGGCCCCGCTCACCACGCTCACCGGCAGGGAATGGGAGATCGCCGATCTGGTCGCCAGGGGGCTGAGCAACAAGGCCATCGCCGACGAGTTGGTGATCAGCCCCGCGACCGCGGCCCGGCACGTGGCCAACATCCTGGCCAAACTCGGATTCTCCTCCCGCATCCAGGTCGCCACCTGGGTCATCGAGCAGAATCGCGGCTGAGGGGTGCCACCCGGTCCCTACACACCGCCCCACCCGGGTCTACACATCGGCCGCCGCCGTAGATACATCTCCGGATACGCACTCCGGAGCATGCGCCGGACCCGCCGCCCGCCGTACGTTTCCCTGGTGTTCGACCGATGACGCCCAGCCTTCCGGGCCGTGCCCGCCACCATGGCGGTCCGGTACGGCGGGCCCACACCATCCCTGGCGTCTCGGTCGGGCACATCGGGAGCGTCGCGTGTCCCTCCGACGGCCGAGGTCTCCTCGGAGGGGTGGGGACTACAGGCCATGGGTCACGTGACAGCGGGCTCGAGCCGCGCAGGGCTCGGGCCCGCACCGCGTAGGCGGGGCCGAGCCCGCGTTTCCCGGCGGTCCGGTCTCCCGCGGAGTGCCCGCGTCCGCGGATGGCGCCGGGCGCCGCGTTTCCCGAGAGAATCCTGAGGAGGAGGGAGCCGGGAGAGGGGCGGTCCCGAATACACACTCATTTACATACATCTGTCGATGCTCCTACCGGAAGATCGGCCGTACCGTCGGCACCATGAGACCCACCTCCTCGTCCATCAGGGGCACCGTCACCGAGGCGGTGTTCGGTTGCGCACGCGAGAGAGGTGACCGGCCCGCACTGATCGATCTCGGCGCCGGCGCGGTGTACGGCTACCGCCGCCTGGCCGAGGAGGTGACACGGGGGGCCTCGGGGCTGGTCCGGCGGGGCGCCCGGCGACGGCAGGTGGCGGGCATCCACGTGGACAACGCCGCCGCCCAGACCCTCGCGGTGCACACCGTCATCGCGGCAGGTGGGGTGGCGGCGCCGATCGCCTCCCGGAGCGGGCGGATGGCCGAGCTGCTGGCCCAGTGGGACGCCCGGCTGCTGATCACGACGCCCGGCCTGGCGGAGACGTCGCTGCGGGCCGCCGACGTCTCCAGGGTGCGGCAGGTGATCACGTTCGGCCAGGCGCGCGACACCGTCGACTTCGCCGACCTGCTGCTGCTCACCCCCGGGCCGCTGCCGCCCCTGGACCCGTCCGTCCAGCCCGCGCTGCTGGCCGAGGACGGCGGCGTGTTCACCCACGAGGACCTGATCTGGCGGATGCACGAGCTGGACAAGCACGCCGTGCTGGAGAAGTCGGACGTCCTGCTGGTGACCTGGCCGCTGGCGTGCACTCTGGCCCTGACCACCCTGGTCGGGCTGGCGCTGATGCGCGGCTCGCTGGTCGTGGTGGCCCCGGGTCTCGCCCCCGACGAGCTCTCCGCGACCCTCCACGACTTCGGCGTCACCGTTTTGACCCTGCTCGACGGCGCCGTCCAGCGGGTGTAGGCCGGGATACGGAGCCGTCGTCCACGCGAGTCTTGACGCCCTCCGCCGTCAAATGCGTTGATTGCTGTGCTGACAAGCCGACAGCGTTGTCATCTTCTCGGGGAACCTGCGAAACCTCGACCCCGAAGGGACGGGATGCTATGCGACGACGGTGGAAGGCGGCCGTCGCGGTCGCCGTGGCGGGTCTGCTCACCCTCACCGCCTGCGGTGGCGGTGATGATGCCGGGCGGCGCTCCCAGGCCGTCGACCACAGGAAGGTCGAGGTCTTCTCCTGGTGGACGGGGCCGGGGGAGGCCGACGGGCTGAAGGCCATGAAGGAGATCTTCGAGAGGCGCAGCGGCCTGAGGTTCTTCGACGCGGCGGTGGCGGGCGGATCCGGTGACCAGGCGCGCGCCCTGCTGACCACCAAGTTGCAGGCCGGCACCCCGCCGGACACCTTCCAGGGACACGCCGGCGCCGAGCTGCAGGGCTACGTCAGGGCCGGGCAGCTGGAGCCGGTCGACTTCCTCTACGACGAGCTCGGGCTGAGGGACGTCCTCCCCCGGCAGTTGATCGACCAGATCAGCGTGGACGGCAGGATCTACTCGGTTCCGGTGAACATCCACCGCTCCAACGTGATGTGGTTCAGCCCCGCCGTGCTGAGGAGGGCGGGCGTCACCGAGGTGCCCAAGACGATCGACGAGTTCGCCGCGGCCCTGGAGAAGGTGAAGAAGACGGGTAAGATCCCGCTCGCGATCGGCTCGGAGTGGACGATGGTGCACCTGCTGGAGAGCGTGCTGCTCGGCTCGCTCGGCACCGACGCCTACAACGCGCTCTGGACCGCGAACTCCGACTGGTCCGGCCCGGCGATGACCAAGGCGCTGAACGACTTCAAAACGATCATGTCCTACGCCGGGGACCCGTCCGACGACTGGCAGCCCGCGGCCAAGCAGGTGGCCGAGGGCTACGCCGGGTTCACCGTCATGGGCGACTGGGCCTACGGCTACTTCCACAACCCGCCGGACGGCGGCCTGGGCAAGAGGTCCGGGACCGACTTCGACTGGGCGCCCTCGCCCGGCACCGGCGGCACGTTCATGTGGCTGTCGGACAGCTTCACCCTGCCCAAGGGCGCGCTGAACCGCGACGGGGCCGTGGCCTGGCTGAAGGTGGCCGCGAGCAGGGAGGGGCAGGACGCCTTCAACCCCAAGAAGGGCTCCATCCCGGCCCGCAGGGATGCCGACACCTCCCTCTACACCGGCTATCTCGCCGACGCGCTGAAGGATTGGAGCGGCGACAGGCTCGCCGGGTCCATCCAGCACGGCGTCAACGTCAACGACGCCTGGCGTGTCTCGATCAACGAGGCGGTCGGCGTGTTCCACGCGAGCCGGGACGTGGCCGCGCTCCAGACCGCGCTGGCCGAGGCGGCCAAGGCGTTCGGCCGTTGACATCCCTTCGGCTCCGTCCGATTCCACCGGCGAGAACCCGGAGGTGAGCATGCGGGGCCGCCTCTCGTCTCCTGCCCGCCCTGAAGGGCGAGGCGTCCACCCGGCGGACGCCCGGTGACGCGGGTACGTGGGTGGCTGCCGGGGCTGCTGCTGGTCACCCCGTCGATCGCCGCCGTCGGGGTCTTCGTGTACGGCCTGCTCGGCTGGAACCTCCGGCTCGCCATGACCGACAGGCACGACGAGGTGTCCGAGGGGCGTTTCGTGGGCCTGGAGAACTTCGTCACGCTCTGGGACCAGCGGCGCTGGGGCATCTCGGTCGACCACGCGATCGTCTTCACCGCGGTGTTCACGGTGGGGACGCTGGCGCTGGGCTGGCTGCTGGCCTTCCTGATGGAGAAGGGGATCAGGGGTGAGGCGGCCTTCCGGGCGGTCTACCTCTTCCCGATGGCGGTCTCCTTCGTGGCGACCGGGATCGTCTGGCGGTGGCTGATGCACTCCGGACGAGGGGAGCGGGCGATCGGGCTGAACCGGCTCTTCGAGAGCCTGGGCCTGGACTTCCCGCAGTGGGGGTGGTTCCGGGACCCGGACTGGGGAATGGCGGCCATGGCCCTCCCCGCCGTCTGGCAGATGGCCGGATATGTCATGGCACTGTTCCTGGCGGGTTTCCGGGGTGTCCCCGAGCATCTCAGGGAGGCCGCGCGGGTGGACGGCTGCACCGAGTGGCAGGTCTACCGGCACATCGTGCTGCCGCTGCTCCGCCCGGTGACCCTGTCCGCGCTGATCATCCTCGGCCACATCTCGCTGAAGGTCTTCGACCTGATCGTGGCGGTGTCCGGCAAGCAGATCATCACCGACGTGCCCGCGGTGTTCATGTGGGTCGCGGTCTTCGACTCCCACGACCCGGCCAAGGGTGCCGTCATCGCGTCCTACATCGTGCTCGCCGTGAGCCTGTTCGTCGTTCCCTACCTGGTCAGAACCCTGCGCGGGGAGCGGCGGTCATGACGGCGCCCGTGAAACCGGCGCCCGTGACGTCGGCGTCCGCGGCGCGGGAGCGGGATCCCGGCCGGAGGTCCCGGCGGCGGGCCGTCCCGGCGCGCGGCGCCCGGATGGCGCTGCTGGTCCTGTTCGTGGTGGTCTTCCTGATTCCGATCTACGTGCTGCTGGTCACCAGCTTCAAGCCGCTGTCCGAGGCCGACCCCGGCCGGGCCTGGGCGCCGCCCCAGGTCTGGACGCTGGAACCGTGGCGGGTGGCCTGGGAGAAGCTCGCGCCCGGCGTCTGGAACAGCGTGCTGCTGGCCGTACCCGGGGCGCTGATCTCGGCGGCCCTGGGCTCCATGAACGGTTACGTGCTGTCGAAGTGGCGCTTTCCCGGCGCCGACGTGGTGTTCACGCTGCTGCTGTTCGGCATGTTCATCCCCTACCAGGGCGTCATGATCCCCCTGGTCCGGCTCCTGGTCCGGCTCAACGAGATCACCGAGTCCCTCACCGGGGCGCACGGTGTCTTCTACGGCGCGATCCCCGGGCTGCTGCTCGCGCACGTGGTCTACGGCATCCCGATCTGCACGCTGATCTTCCGTAACCACTACGTCACCATCCCGGACGAGCTCATCGAGGCGTCCCGGGTGGACGGCGCGGGGATGCTCAGGACCTACTGGTCGATCGTGCTGCCGGTCTCGGGTCCCGCCTTCGCGGTGGTGATCATCTGGCAGTTCACCGCGCTCTGGAACGACTTCCTGTTCGCGGTCTTCCTCACCGGGCCGCAGAGCTGGCCCACCACGGTGATGCTCAACAACATCGCCGGAGCTCAGACCGTCCCCTACAGTCAGCAGATGGCCGCCGCGCTGCTCGCCTCCGTGCCCACGATGACGGTCTACGTCCTGCTCGGCCGGTTCTTCACCCGCGGCCTGATGGCCGGGGCGCTGAAGGGCTGATCGGGGCCGGCGGGTGGGTCGTCCGGCGCGGGATCGGTGGCACAGCCGGATCACGTCCCGCTCCAGGGGCGCGTGGAGGCGCGGCCAGAGCGAGGCCGATCTCCTCCACGAGCCCCTCGCGGGTCGGACGGTACGGCTCCGCGACCCGCCCGTCAGGCGCGCGTCGCGCCCGTCAGGTCAGGCGAGCCTCCACTCCTGGTTGGGCTGGCCGAAGATGCAGGTCCACTGGTGGATGTTGGCGCCGTCGTGGGTGCTCACGCCGGACACGTCCAGGCACTTGCCGCTGTGCCGGGCGACGACGGCGAAGTAGCCGCTGTCCCGCTGGACGAGCCTCCACTCCTGGTTGGGCTGGTTGGGCAGGCAGGTCCACTGGTGGATGTTGGCGCCGTCCTGGGTGCTCACGCCGGACACGTCCAGGCACTTGCCGCTGTGCGTGGCCCGGAGGGTGTAGTAGCCGTCGCTGGTCGCCACCAGGTTCCACTCCTGGTTGGGCTGGCCGAGGATGCAGGTCCACTGGTGGACGTTGGCCCCGGTCTGGGTGCTGACACCTGACACGTCCAGGCACTTGTCGCTGTGCCTGGCCACCAGGGTCGTCCTGAACCTGGCCTCCGGCTGTCCCGGCGCGCCGCTGTCGGCACTCGCCGCCGGTGCGGCGACGAACGGGCCGGCGAACAGAACGGCGGCCATAACCAGGGTGCGACCTGCGTTAACGAGTCTCATGGAGCCTCCCAAGGTGCTCTAGAAAGATCAACGAGTTCTTCGTAGCACGGATGACCGAGAGTGTCGGCCCATTACGATCCGTGATCGAGCGCGTGTCGCGGCGCCGGCGTTCTCCACGCCCCCGTGACCCCTTCCGAACGCCCTGTGGGAGGGTGGGGCGATGTTCGAGCGGGGGACCGGGGTGTCGCGGGCGCTGCTGATCGCGGGGTTCGTGCTGGCCTCGTTCAACCTGCGGCCGGCGCTCGCCGGGATCTCGCCGGTGCTCGACGA
This sequence comes from Streptosporangium sp. NPDC006007, assembly GCF_040614315.1. Classification (NCBI taxonomy): domain Bacteria; kingdom Bacillati; phylum Actinomycetota; class Actinomycetes; order Streptosporangiales; family Streptosporangiaceae; genus Streptosporangium; species Streptosporangium sp. NPDC006007. Next base: position 85,385 of record NZ_JBEXUG010000004.1, read on the forward strand.
GATCATGGCCGATCTGGGGCTGAGCGCCGCCGGAGGCGGGGCGGTCACCACCGTCATGCTGATCTGCCTGGGGGTGCTCGGCCCGCTCGCCCCGCTGCTGGCCCGCCGTTTCGGTCTGGACCGCACGCTCCTGGCCGGGCTGCTGACCCTGGCCGCCGGGGTGCTGCTGCGCGGCGCGGGCGGCGTCTTCGAGCTCTACGCGGGCGCGGCCGTCGCCGGGACCGCCATCGCCATCATGAACGTGGCGATGCCCGGCGTCGTCAAACAGCACTTCCCCTCGCGGATCGGCCTGTTCACCGGGATATACGTCTCCGCCCTCGTCCTGGGCGCCACCGCCGCGGCCGGGCTGACGGTCCCGCTGGAGCGCGCCACCGGGTACGGCTGGCGCGAGGTGACCGCGATGGCCGCGGTTCCGGCGGTGGCGGCGGCCCTGCTCTGGCTGCCCCAGGCACTGCGGTCCCCGGTACGGCCGAGCGGAGCGCCGAGGCGGTTCCATACGCTGCTGCGCACCCCGATGACCTGGTTCGTCACCCTCTACATGGGGTTGCAGTCGCTGACCTTCTACATCATGCTCGCCTGGCTGCCGACGATCTTCCGGGACGCGGGACTCCCCGCGGACCAGGCGGGATATCTGCTCGGCCTGACGAACCTGGCCCAGGTGGCGGCCACCCTCACCGTCCCGGTGCACGCCGGGCGGGCCGGGTCGCAGCTGCCCCACGTCACCGTGGCGACCGTCCTCACCATCGCCGGATACGCCGGTGTGCTGGTCGCGCCGGCCACCGTTCCCTGGCTGTGGATGATCGTTCTTGGGCTGGGGCAGGGGGCCTCGATCACGCTGGCCCTGCTCATCATCACGCTCAGGGCCTCCGATCCGGCCGAGGTGACCGCGCTGTCGGCCGTCGCCCAGTCCGTCGGGTACGTGCTCGCGGCGCTCGGCCCGCTCCTGGTCGGCGCGCTCCGCGAGGTCTCGGGCGGCTGGACGCCACCGCTGCTGGCCGGGCTCGGCGCGTGCGCGCTCCAGCTGGTCGCCGGGTTCCCGGCCGGACGTCCGGCGCCGCCGGCGGGCACCGGGGGGGATCCGCCCGGCGCCCGCACCGGGCCGGCGCGGTGACCGCGGTGTCACGCGATGGCGGCCTCGGCTGTCCGCCGGGTCTCGTCCATGGGACGTAGCTCGTCGGCGTAGCTGACCGAGACGCGGCGCATCACGCCGCTGTCGCTGATCGAGTACTGGCCGAGACGCCAGAGCGGCGGCGAGTAGGCGTGGATCGAGACGCTGCCGTCCACAGCGCCGGTCAGCCGGTGGATGTGGTCGGGGCCGAAGGAGAACGACTCGCCCGCCGAGACCACGGTCTCCAGGTGCTCGCCGCCGATGCGGGGATTGCACTCCCGCAGCGTCCCGGCCACCACCCGGACCGCGCCGGAGGAGATGTCGTGGTCGTGCCAGCCGGTGTCGTCCTCCGGACGCCAGCACAGCAGCCAGACGTCGACGTGGGTGTCGCGGTAGAGGGAGACGTAGTGGCGGCCGCCCTCCTGCGGGAAGTCCACCAGGTCTTTCCATCGGGACGGGTCGGCGGCCAGCTCGTCGACCAGGTCGCGGAGCTCGCGCCGGTCGAGGGCGCGGGCCGGCAGGGTGTCGTAGCTCATCGCCGGCCTCCCCGGAACGCGCGGCGCTCACGGCCCTGGGACTGGTTCACGTTCACTTGCGCGACTCCTTTCGGTTCAGCAGGCGGCCGGGGTTGACGACCGCCACGGCGTGCCGGGCGGCGTCGCCGAGCGCGGGGTCGGGGGCGGTGGCGTAGGGCTGGTCGGAGCCGTTGACCACGACGTCGACGCCCAGTTCGCGGATGATCGCGTCGATGGCGCGCGGACCGTAGGAGGAGGTCTCCAGGAACGTTTCCGGGTCCACCCGGCCCCGGCTCCCCCCGCCCCGGCTGGTCAGCCGTTCGGAGTGGAGCGGGGCCAGGCCCGCCAGCAGGGCGAAGCAGACCCGCAGGCCGGGGTGGCGCGGGCGGCCGAACGCGGTGAAGGCGAACCAGGCGGCGTGCATCTGCTGCACGTACGGCACGACGGCGGGCCACCAGCCGGGCCCGGTGGGCTCGGCCGCCGGTCCCGGGTGCACGAAGAGGGGGAGGTCGCGCTCGGTGAGCACGTCGAGCAGCGGGGCGACCCTCGCGAGGTCCGCCCCGGTCCCCGCGGCCGTCGCGGGCAACTGGAGCCCGGCGAACCCCTGGTCGAGGGTCTTGGCGAGTCTGGCCGGGTCGATCTCGTCGAGGCAGGTCGCCGCCCAGGCGCCGAACGGGTCGGGCAGCGCGAGGGCGTCCTCGTGGTAGGCGTCGATGATCGGCCAGGCGTCCTCGGCCGGCAGTGACTCGATGCCGAGCGGGCTGGACAGCGAGACCAGTGCCAGCTCCAGACCCTCGTTGAGCGCGAGGCGCCCGGCCAGGTCGTGGTCGCCGGGGTGGACCCGGTAGGCGGGCTCACCGGCCAGGTGCAGCGTCCACCCGTCCAGGCGGGGCGGTGTCCCGCGGCGTCGGAGCGCGTCCACGAACGCGGGGGTCCACAGGTGCTGGTGCACGTCGACCGCCATTTCGGCCCCTCCTTTCGAGGTATTCCCTACCTAGAATATAGGCAACAGTCCTGACCTTAAAGCACCCCGGGTGACACGATTCAGTGAACCGATTCAGTGAACCGTTTCACTTTATATGTGTCAATGCCATAAACCGTCCTGATCTGGTGGAGAACCCATCCCGGGCAGAAGGTGAGGCATAGGGTGGGCTGGTGCCCCAGCCCCGGAAACGAGCGACGATACGCGAGGTGGCGAAGGCCACCGGCCTCTCCCCGGCCTCGGTCTCCTACGCCCTGCGAGGGATGCAGGTGTCGGAGGAGACCATCGAACGGGTGCGCCGTGCCGCCGCGGAGCTCGGCTACGAGGCCGACCCGATCGCCCGGGCGCTCGCCAGCGGCCGGACCGGGGTGATCGGTCTGCTCTGCGGCTCCCTGGAGGACCTCTGGCAGCAGGCGCTGGCCGTCGGCATCGGCCGGGCTCTCAAGGACAACGACCGCTACGCGCTGATCCTGGACGCCGCCGGCGACCCGGCCCGAGAGCGCACACTGGCCCGGCAGCTCCGCGACCAGCGGGTGGACGCCCTGATCGTGCAGCCGGTGGATCCGGCGGCGCCACTCTGGGCCGAGCTGTCCGAGAGCCTGCCCGTGGTGTCGATCGGCGACGCGCTGGCCGGGGCGCGGACGGCGGGGGAGGTCGTGTTCGACAACCGCGCGGGCGTCACACTGGCGCTCGAACACCTGCGTGACCGGGGCCGGCGGCGCATGGCCGTTCTCACCCCGACCAGGGCCAGCACCCCTGACCGCCCCGCCGACGTGCACGTCATGGCCGAGGCGGCACGGCTCGGGCTGGACATCGAGGTGGTCACCGCCCCCCAGGCGCTGACGGGCGCCACGGAGGTGGCCGACCGGACGCTCGCCGGCGGGCACCGGGCGTTCTTCTGCTTCGCCGACTCCATCGCCTACGGGGTCTACGCGGCGTCGGCCGATCGGGGCCTGCGGATCCCGGACGACGTGTCGGTGATGGGCTACGACGATCACCCCATGTCGGGCCTGCTCACGCCGGGCCTGACCACGGTCGACTGGGACATCGACGGCATCGTCCGGGCGGCCGTCCGCATCGTGGTGGCCGCCGCCGACGGCAACACCCGCCGTCGCCGTATCGTCCAGGCCCCCGAACTCCGCGCCCGCGGCTCGGTCGGCTGACCTCTTCCGGGGCGGTGTCCGCCCCCGCCCCGGCCGGTGGGGGAGTGGGGGCGGGAGCGGTCGCCCACCCGCCGGACGGGCCGGGTGGGCGCCGTCCGGGGTGACCGATGACGGTGGTGCGGTGGAGGGTGACGGTGGTGTCAGTCACCGAGGACCAGGTCGAGCAGCCAGCTCACCAGGCTGATGATGATCGCGCCCCAGAACGCGGCCCAGAAGCCGGCCACATGGAACGACAGGTGCAGCTGGGCGGCTATCCAGCTCGTGAGCAGCAGCAGCCCCGCGTTCACGACCAGCGCGAACAGGCCGAGCGTGAGCACGTAGAAGGCACAGCCGAGAAGCTTGATGATCGGCTTGAGCACCGCGTTGACGACGCCGAAGACGAGCGCCACCGCGACCAGCGTGCCGATCTTGTTGGGGGTGGTTGAGGCGGACACCGTGATGCCGGCCACGATCTGGGTGGCCGCCCACAGGGCGGCCGCCACAGCCAGGACCTTGATGATGATTCTCACGTTTGGGCATCCTCGCATGGGAGATCGGACGAACGATAGATCCGCACCGTCGGCGGCGGATATACCTGGACACTAGACACTTCAGTGGCCCCCGCGGCGCCTGCCGGGCACGGATCCCGGAGACCGGATGCCGGGCGCGGGGTCCCGGGCCCCGATGATCCCTGGGCGAGAGATTGCCGGATGATGACGATGCCCCTGGACGGACGGGGGAAATGGCACCGGGGAGAAAACGCGAACCGCCGAGGGAGCCCCACCATGTCCGACGTCACGTCCAACGACTCCGGGGCCGTGGGCCCCGCGGTCGTCTCGCGGGAGATCCGGCTCGCCTCGCGGCCCACCGGCTGGCCGGTGCCGGAGAACTTCGAACTCGCCGAGGTGGAGGTGCCCGCCCCCGGCCCGGGACAGGTTCTCGTCCGCAGCCTCTGGATGAGCGTCGATCCGTACATGCGGGGACGCATGAACGACGCCCGGTCCTATGTCCCGCCGTTTCAGGTCGGCGCGCCCCTCGAAGGCGGCGCGCTCGGAGAGGTCGCCGAGTCGGGCGCGGCCGGTCTCGCCCCCGGCGACCTCGTCCTGCACGGGTACGGCTGGCGTGACTACGCCCTCGTCGACGCCGCCCAGGCCCGCAAGGTCGAGGAGATCTTCGGCGTCCCGCTCTCGGCCTACCTCGGCGTGCTCGGCATGCCCGGTCTCACCGCCTACGTGGGCCTGCTCGACATCGCCGCGTTCCAGGAGGGCGACGCGGTCTTCGTCTCCGGCGCGGCCGGTGCGGTAGGCGGCCTGGCCGGGCAGATCGCCCGCCTGAAGGGCGCCTCCCGGGTGGTGGGCAGCGCGGGCTCGGACCAGAAGGTCGCCTACCTGACCGAGAGGCTGGGCTTCGACGCCGCCTTCAACTACAGGACGGGCCCGGTCCGCGACCTGCTCGCCCAGGCCGCCCCCGACGGCATCGACGTCTACTTCGACAACGTCGGCGGCGATCACCTGGAGGCGGCCGTCGACGCGCTCAGGAGGTACGGCCGGACCGCGATGTGCGGGGCGATCTCCGTCTACAACGCCGCCGAGCCGCAGCCCGGTCCGGCCAACCTCTCCCAGATGATCGGCAAGCGGCTCACCCTGCGCGGGTTCATCGTCTGCGACCACGCCGACCGGCTGCCCGACATGACCGCCGAGGTGGGGGCCTGGCTCCGCGACGGCGAGATCACCTTTCAGGAGACCGTCGTCGACGGCCTGGAGAACGCCCCGGCGGCCTTTGTCGACATGCTCCGCGGTGCCAACATCGGCAAGATGATCGTCCGCTTGACCCGCTGAACATGCATGATCGACACGATCTCTGGGCAGAAGGGGCCTGAGGGGGTGGGTCAGTTGGAAACGGATGAATTTGAGACGTTGTCGGCCCATGAGCTACATGATCGCGCGGTCCGCTACGCCGTGCACCACGGAGACTTCGCCTTCCTGTGGGAGCTGCTCAAGGTGATCCCGGCGGCGGAGGCGTCCACCGGGAACGAGGACGAGACGGCCAACGATCTGAGCCGGGTCTCGGCTCTGCTCAGCGATGCCATGGCGTCCGGCGAGGGCGAGCTCGGCGACGCGCTGCGCCCCTTCTACATCGACTACCTGTCCAAACACCGAGACGCCTAGGTCGCCATCCGCTCTGGCCGCTTGGATAGGGTGTCGGCAGAGTTGTGAGGAGGAAGCGTCATGGCGCTGGTAAGGGTGGAGCGGACCGACGACGGGTTCGTGGCCCGCAACGACCGCGGGGCCGAGGTCGCGATAGGCGGCGACGAGCAGGGGGTGTTCACCCCGGTGGAGCTCCTGCTGGCCGCGCTCGGCGGCTGCAACATCGTCACCGTCGAGCCGCTCACCGCCCAGCGCGGTCACCGGCTGGCCCGCCTGGCGATGACCGTCCAGGCGGAGAAGGTCGAGCCGACGCTGCTCGGCACGATCACCGTCACCTACGACGTGGAGTATCCCGAGGGTGACGAGAAGGCCGCCGAGGTCTTCCGCGCCGTGGCTCAGCGGGTCGAGGACAAGTACTGCACGGTGAGCCGGGCCCTGCGGGAGAAGAGCGAGATCAGCCTCGAACTGCCCGAGTGATCCGGGGGCGGACGGCCGTGGCGCGCGGGGTCTCGCGTTGATCGACGGCGCTCGGTGGGGCCACTCGGTGATACCGGGTCATCTCCGGGTGTAGGCCCAAAATCAACCCGCGTATGACGTGCTCCTTACATTTGGTTCTGTATTGTTGAAGCAGGTCAAGGGGTTCTGCGAAGCCCGGGGGGAGCATTGCAGAGACTTTTCACCGGATACAGGACGCGAGGGGGATCGCGTCCCTGAGCGGAGCCGCCGGAGTCTTGGGGGAGACGATGGAGGGGCCCGCGAGGAGGCCGGGGCCGGACAGTTGGGGGACTGTCCGGCCCCGAGTCTGTTGCGGGGCCGGACGGTTCGAGGACCGTCCGGCCCCGATGTCGTCCCCGGGCCGTCGCGCGACCGTTCGTGTTTCCCGCCCCCGGAGCTGCTGCTAGAGTTACCTCCGTCGCAGGCGCCGCTAGCTCAGTTGGTTAGAGCAGCTGACTCTTAATCAGCGGGTCCGGGGTTCGAGTCCCTGGCGGCGCACCACGGTTCAGGCCGATGACCGGGCACCTTCCACCATGTGGACGGTGCCCATAGTCATCTACAGGGGTCCGTCCTGTGTGGGCGGCGCCACACGGGCTGCCCTTCCCGCTGGGCGCCAACGCCGCGGCCTTAGATCCACCCTCTCTCCACCGCGCGCAGTCCGGCCTCGAAACGGCTGCGGGCACCCAGACGGCTCATCATGCCGGCCACCGTCCGCCGTACCGTCCTGGGGGAGATTCCCAGGTGCCGGCCCGCTCTCGCGTCGGTGAGCCCCTCGGCCAGCAGCCGGAGCAGTTCCCGCTCCTGCGGGGACAGCCCGGCATCGTCCTTCGCCGGAATCGAGTCGATGGGCAGGGCAGAGGCCCAGACCTGTTCGAAAAGGGCGAGAATCGCGGCGACGGCGCCCTTCCCCGTGACCTGAACCGCACCGGCCGCGCTGTTGGCCGGATCAAACGGGACCAGGGCCACCTGCCGGTCGTATATGAGCATGCGGACCGGCAGGGTTGGAGCGACCCGAACCTCGGCTCCGATGTCGACCAGCCGGCGGGCATAGGTCAGGGCGGCCGGATCCCCGCGGAGGCGGTCCATGCCGACGCTGCGGATCGTCACCCCCCGTTCACGCACCCGCCGGTCGAGGGTTATCGCGGAGTCGATCACGGCCGGGTCCCGGGGGACGGCCGTCATCAGGCTCGCGATTTCGATCTCGGCCCGCAGCGCGAGCCGTTCGATCCGGGATCGGATGGCGTCCATACCGATTAGCCGTTCGGTATCGGGGCGTGAGACATCTGTTTCCAGGCCGGCGTACTGGCTGATCAGTTGTGTCATCGCCGCCCAGATCTCGGCGAACTCCTGCCGCTGACGGAGGAGTTCGCCCTGATGGCACGGTGAAAGAGCCCCAAGGCCGACCTCGGGGTTGACGGGCGACAGGGGCTGCGGTGATTCCCGGGAAGGGTGGAGCGGCGCCGGTGTGACGAGTTGATCGAGTGTCGCGCGGATCTGATCCTCGGGCACGGAGAGTTCTGCGGCGATCCCCTCGATGTCGAGGTCATGCCTGGTCGGCAGGGGACGATGGGTTTTTCGGCAAGGGTGTCCAATCCCAGAGCGTTCAACATCCCGTCCCTGTTTTTCGGGTGATCCGAGATGCGTCATCCGGTAAATCCTTACCTCCTCGGAGTTGCTCCGCAAGTGTGGGGGATGGGCTGCTTCCGGTGAGTGGCCGCATGCTGAAGTGTCGTGTTTCCGGATTAGGCCACGGCCGGTTTCTGATCATTTCGCCGCGGAGCACGGGAGGCCCGCCGACCGGCGCCGGACGGTGTGGAGAATGGCGCGTGCCGAGGAAGGGGTCTCCACACTCAAGGAGTTTCGATGAACGTCATCACCGCACGCCAAGCGTTTCCGGAAGTACGGCCGGCCGACGCGCTGCCGAACCCGCTGTCCGTCGTGGATCAGAGCCGACCGTGTGAGTCTCAAGCCCGAGCCGTTGTGAGAGCCCGTGTCACGGGTAGATCTTCTTCTGCTCGCCGAGCATCGCGACGTATTTCTCGATGCGGCGTGCCCGCGTCTCCGGCTTCTTGGCGTCCTGGACCCGGTAGAGAACCGCGTAACGGTTCCTGCTGTCGAGTGTGGTGAAGAACTCCTGGGCGGCGGGGTTCCGCTCCAGTGCCCGCTGGAGGTCGTCGGGAACCGTGATGGTGCTCTGCGACTCATATGCCGCGTCCCACCGGCCGTCGGTTTTCGCCGCCTCGACCTGGAGCAGGCCCGCGGGCTTCATCCGGCCCTGCTCCAAAAGTTTGGCGACATTGTTCCGGTTGTTCTTCGACCACTTACTGCCGGCCCGGCGTGGGCTGAACCGCTGCTGCCAGTACTCGTCGTCCACTCTGTCGCGCCGGCCGTCGATCCAGCCGTAACAGAGGGCGATGTCAAGCGCCTCGGCGTATGAAACCGTGGCGATGCCGGAGTCCTTTTTGGCAATCTTGAGCCAGACGCCGACGGATGTCTCGTGATGCTCCGCGAGCCAGGCTTCCCACTCGTCCGGGGTGCCGAAGGCGACAAGCATCAGATCCATCCGCCGATTCAACCACACGGCATACCGGAATGATCGCTCCCCGATGGGCTCAATGGTGGCCTGGCGGGCCGCCGTCCGGTGTCCGGCCCCGGGTCCGCCTTCTCTGGGTCCGATCCCCTCCGGAGGGGCTTCCTCGGTGCGAGCCCCTCCGGAGGGGCTCCGGCGCACGGCCCTGGGGGTGAACAAACAGTTTTAAAGCTGAGGCCATAGCGGTTCACAGCCTTTTGATCGGCGCTTCCCGGTAGAAAGGTCATGTCAACGGAGTGGCTCAACCACACCGGGCTTGGAGAGCATCGGACGAGTATTCCCCCAGCCGGGTCACGAAAACAAAACGCGGTCGACCCCCTCAAGCGGCCAGGCGAAGATCATGAAAGATTTAGGTTGGAGTCAGGCCGGCTCGGCCGCATGTATCCATTCCGTGAAATGGTTGTCGTTGAACCAGGCGGTGCTCTCGCAATCCCAGGAGGTTAGGGAATGGGCGCCGTTCGTTGAACTGACGGGTATTCCCTGGGCAGTCATTACTCCCCTGAAACTCAGATGTACCGCGTCGTAATCAAGGCGTACCGCTGTCCAGTCGATCTTCGCTTGCCCGTTACCGGGAATGCCGTACAGTTCGGCTAAGGCCGCGATGTCCTCAGGGCCGTCAATGTTGAAAATCCTTGTTTTTGGGATATCGACAGAGATGTGATGCTCGTTTAATTCTGATTTATCGACCGGCACGAAGGAGCTGTCGATCGCGGCCAGCCAGGAACTTCGGTTTGCTTCTATTAGTGAAGATGTCCAGAGTGCTCGCGAGGGTTTTCCGTGGAGTGGAGCCCCATTCTGATCGCCGAAGTTAACACTCTTTTTTGGATTTCCGAAGTGAACTTGTGGCGATGATGTCCTCGTGAGGTGACGGGAAATCGGGTGATGATCTACGACGTCGGCCAGAACTCGGGCCATCGCCAGAATATCCCTATCGGTGGCGGGGGGAATCTTGTCCGGATCGTCGACCCCCTCGGAGACTCTCAGTGCCGCTACAACGCACATCTCATGAAGATTCCAATAACTTCGATTTCTCCACCAGTCGTCGGCGAACTTCAACCAGTAGGCGGAGTTGCGCCCAATGGGCGAACGGAGAATCTCGTCCAGCGTGGCGGACACTCACTCATCCTCGTTTCTTATTATACAACCATGTGGCGACAGCTGACACGGCCGGAGCGGTGTGGCCGGTTTGTTTTCAGCGAGCAGGCACGCGCCGGACGGACGGCCATCGGGCTCGGGGATTCGAAAGGGGAGACCTCCTCGCTGCCGAGAGGAGCAGGAATGGCAACTCCCTTCCCATCGCCGGGATCTTTTTTTGAGATTGAGTATAGTCATATATGACGTTCATGTTTTCCGATGCGATCCATGTTTTCCCGGCGAGATGATTCGTGCCTCCAGAGATCGTTTCTAACACCTGTAAAGTCATCGGTAAATATGTTTCCAGGGGATTGCCGGCAGGATGCGTTTCGGTGCCCCGGGGTTGTCGGATTTAGTCAGGTGATCTCTGTGGTTCAAGCCACTTGACTTGCCCAGTGTTTGGAGATGCCTGCACTTCGATGAGATGATCTCGGCGACTTTCGCGTTGGGTAGCCGTGTGCGAAGTGAGTGAGAACGAGTGCGGCTTTGATGATGTCGCCGATTCTTCTGGGACCGGCGGTGATGCGCTGGAGGGTGCGGCAGCGTTTCGTGAGAAGGGCGGAGCCTCGTTCCCCAGGCGGTGCAGGGCGCGCAGGAGCGCGTTTCGGGTGCGGGTGCCGGGGGCGAGCGGCCGACCGCCGGACGGTTGTCTGACCGGGGTGAGAACGCCGGCCGTCATAGCCGGAATCGGCCGGCCTGGGAAGATCGTCCGCGTCTCCGAGCTGTCGATCCCTCTTGGGTCAGTCGTCGTGCCGGGTGCTCTGTTCCAGCGACCTGATCACCTCGTCCAGCGATCTGATCACCTCGGCGACCACCTCCTCCGGGGTGGTCGCGGACACGTCGAAGGTCAGGTCGGCGACCTCGGCGAACAGCGGTCCCCGGTGGGCGCGCTGGGTGGTCAGCATCGCCTCCAGATCCGGCTCGAAGTGCGGGCGGTGCTCGCCGGAGCGCATCCTCTCGGCGAGTACGCTCGCGGGCGCGTCCAGCCAGACCACCAGGGCCGGGCCCAGAGCCGTACGGTCGGCGGGGTTGTCGATCACGCTCGCCGCGGCGGCGATCACCGGCGGGGGCGTTTGCGCCAGCGCTTCCCGCAGGTGCCGTGACTCCCGCTCGTGGAGCACGTCCGCGCCCTCCAGGACGAAGGTCTCCGCCGCGGTCCTGCCGCCGTACCGCGCGGCGAGGTCGGGATCGCTGTCCCGCAGGCTCCGGTCGAGCGCGGCGGCCAGGAGTCGGGCGACGGATGACTTTCCCGAGCCCATCAGGCCCATGACGACGATCGGGCTGTCATATTTCAACGGCTCCTCCAAGGGTGACGTTTGAGATTCGCATGGAGGATAGGTGATGAGGCGCTGGTTCGAAGGAGGGAATCCCCATGACCATCGCAGGTGGCATCATCCTCATCATGCTCGGCGCCATCCTCACGTGGGCGGTCGAGTTCGACATCGCCGGTTTCGACGTCAACGTCGTCGGGGTCATTCTGATGCTCGGCGGCCTCGTCTGGCTGCTGTTCGCGATCTACCGGTTCAGTGTCGCCCGGCGGGCCGTGGCCCCCACCACCACCGTGATCGAGGACCCGGTGACCCACCGGCGCGTCTACGAGGAGCGCCACTACGACGACCCCCCGGTCGTGTGACATTCCGCCGTTCCCGGGGGAGGGGCGGCGGGCCCGGGGTTTCCCCACCTGTGCCTCCCCGGTTCTGAGGTTCGCGCCGGCCCCGGCCGGCCTGGGAGATCCGCTGGTCCAGGCCGTGCCAGGGGAGGTGCCACCTCCCATCAGGTCCTTCCGAGGGGACCGTTGCCTTCGGGCGACGGGAGATCCGAGGGCAGGGTTTGCCCTTCGCCGGGCCGCGCGAGCGGTTCGGCGAGAAGCCGCTCTCTTCGGGGAGCGGAGGAGTCATCGAGTGTGAAACGGAGGACGGGACATTGAGCAGGGTCGTATCCCGAGGGGCGGGCGCCGTGAGCGGAATGCTCGGCGGTGCCATCGCCGGCGTCGTTTTCAAGCAGGTATGGAAGCTCGCGTCGGGCAAGGAGGACGCGCCACAGGCCACATCCGGAGAGTACGGCTGGGGCGAGATCCTGGTCGCTGCCGCCATTCAGGGAGCGATCTTCGGCGTGGTCAAGGCGGCGATCGACCGCTCGGCGGCCCGGAGCGTCCACCGAGCCACCGGCAGGTGACCTCGGGAGGGGAGTCCCGGTCCCGATACCAGGGGCCGGGACTCCTGGCGTCCACGGGCGGCACGGTGCGCGGGTCGAGGACGCTCTCCAGCAGCGTGAGGCCGGGGCTCCTCGCGTCCACTGGTGGCCTCGGGTGCCCGGCTCCCGGAGGGCCGCCCGGCCCCGCCCGCCGCGGACCCGTCATCACCACGACCTCGTTCTCGTGATCTCCCCCTCCGCGACCGGCTCAGGCGGCTCCCGTACCCGGGCGGGCGTCGCCTCCCCCGGGTGCCCGGCCGCGGCAGGCGAGTACCTCGGTGTAGACGGCGGCGGTCCCGGCCGCCACCCGCGCCCAGCCGTAGCGGGACCTCGCCCGGGCGGCGGCGGCCGTGCCGTACGACGTGAGCGAGAGGGGGTCGGCGAGCAGCCCTCGCAGCGCGCGGCCGAGGGATTCCTCCTCACGCGGCGGGACCAGCAGGCCGGTGACGCCGGGGACGACCGTGTCCAGATGGCCGCCCACGGCCGAGGCGACCACGGGGACGCCGCAGGCCATGGCCTCCAGCGGCACGATGCCGAACGGTTCGTACCACGGCACGCTCACCACGACGTCCGCCGAGCGCATCAGCGCCGGAACGTCGTCGCGGCTCACGTGGCCGAGAAAACGGACACGGTCCGCCACACCGCACCCGTCGGCGATCCGCGCCAGACGCTCCGGTTCGGGTTCGCCGGGGCGGCCTCCCGCGATCACGAGGGTGGCTCCGGGCACGTGGCGGAGAGCGCGGATCGTGGTCTCCACGCCCTTGCGCGGTACCGCCCGGCCGATGGCGAGCAGGACCGGCCCGGGCCCCAGGTCCGTCCTCGGGCCCGAAGGGGTGAAGGCGCGCAGGTCGACGCCGCAGGGGACGACTCTCGTGGTGCCGCCGGGTGTCCGCATCCGGCGTAGCTCGGCCACCTCGTCGGCGCAGGTCGCGATCACCCTGTCCGCCTGGCGGGCGATGAGCCTCTCCGTCTCGACGCGCTCGCGTGGGCTGGTGTCGGCGCCGCCCTGGTGGCGCCGCTTGACGGTGCCGAGGGCGTGGAAGGTGTGCACGACGGGCACCCCGTTGTCGCGGGCCGCGGCCAGCGTGGCCAGGCCGCTCATCCAGAAGTGGCTGTGCGCGATGTCGGGCGGGGCGGTGCGCCAGTGCCGGGTGAGCAGGCGGCCGAAGTCCGGCATCCAGGGGAGCAGGTCGTCCTTGGCCATGGTCACGGCGGGCCCCGCCGGGATGTGGACCACGGTGACCCCCGGGGCGAAGGCGACCTCTTCCGGCTGGCGCGCCGATTCCCGGCGGGTGTAGACGGTCACCCGGTGTCCCCGTGCGGCGAGCGCGCGGGAGAGGGCGGCGACGTGGACGTTCTGTCCTCCCGCGTCGACACCTCCCACGGTGGCCAGGGGACTGGCGTGCTCGGACACCATTGCGATCTTCACAGGCACTGCCTCCGCGGCGGTATGCGACAGAAAAAGTGCCTGCGTCTTAGGCATCCGATCGTCCTGACTTCCCTCCGGCGGTCTTTTAAACGCGTTTCACGCCGGGCCTGCCGGGAACGCGAGCTCTCTGAGGGAAAGGAGTTCGACGATGGAGGCTCCGCAGTACGTCGCCGCGCGCGTGCAACGCGCACTGGCCGAAGACGAGAGAACCCACGAGCTCGGCATCCGGGTGGACGTCCGGGGCGGGCAGCTCTTCCTGCGCGGCCAGGTGACGTGTGACGAGCGCCGCCTGCTGATCGCCGACGTGGCCGGCGAGGCGGCTCCCGGCCTGACCGTCCGCAACGAGGTCACCGTCACGGAGGTCCGGGGACCGGGGGAGGGGGAGAGACTGTGAGAGGGCTGCGGATCGCGGCGGTCGGCGACATCCACCTCGACGAGAGTCTCGGGGGGCGTTACCGCAAGCAGCTGGACGACATCGAGGAGCACGCCGACGTGCTGCTGCTGGCCGGGGACCTGACCCGGCACGGCACGCTGGAGGAGGCGCGGGTGGTGGCGGACGAGTTCCGTGATCTGCCGGTCCCGGTGGTCGCCGTGCTCGGCAACCACGACCATCACTCCGACCACCCGGCGGAGATCGCCGCCATGCTCTCCGACGTGGGAATCAGGGTCCTGCACGACGAGGCCACCGTGCTCGGCATCGGCGGGGTACGGCTGGGCGTGGTCGGAGGCAAGGGCTTCGGTGGGGGATACGCGGGCAAGTGCGCCAGTGACTTCGGTGAACCGGAGATCAAGGCGTTCGTCGGGCACACCAAACGGATCGCCGAGCGCTGGCGGACGGCGCTCAAGGAGCTGGAGGCCGACCGCCGGGTCGTGCTGTCGCACTACTCGCCGGTCAAGGACACCCTGACGGGGGAGCCGCTGGAGATCTACCCCTTCCTGGGCAGCTATCTGCTGGCCGAGGCGGTGGACGCGGAGGGCGCCGACCTGGTCGTCCACGGCCACGCGCACGCGGGCACGGAGAAGGGCGTCACCCCCGGCGGCATTCGGGTGCGCAACGTGGCGTTACCGGTGCTGAGACGGGCGTACGGGGTGTACTACCTGTAATCGTCCCGTGGTTCTGTGGTTCCGGTGATGTCCGGGGCGGGGCGGAAATGAAGAGGCGGGCCGGGTGAGAACCCGGCCCGCTAAGGCTTCTGGTGGGAAGTTCGGGGCGACTTGTGTTTGATGTGTGGTTGTGCGAGCGGCGGGCCCGCATCAGACATTGAAGATGCTCACCCCTCCGGGCCCGACGAGGAAGCCGAGAACGATGAGGACGATCCCCCAGAGGAGGTCGCGGCGGGCCAGGATCACGTAGATCCCGGAGATGACGAGAACGACTGCGATGATCCACAGCAAAGTAGCCATAAGAAGCCCCTGCCCTCCTAATTCATGATTTAACATCTTTGATTCGGTAGAGATCCACAACCGGCTGGAGGATCCACAACCACGCGCTGGACAGGGCGATCGCTCCGCCGAACAGCGCGGCCGGCCACGCGTTGACGACCGTCTCCGCCACCAGGGCCACCGAGCTGGTCATCGCGACCGCGAGCCCGACGGCTCCGGCGATGCCCAGCTCGTTGGCGCGGTGCAGCATCTTCTCCTTCAGCGGGGTCCTGAACAGCAGGCGGTGCTGGGCCGCGGGGGTGATGAAGCAGATGGAGGCCAGCGCGGCACTCAGCAGGGCGATGAAGAAAAGCCAGCGGCCCAGGAGGTCCACCTTGTGAAAGCCCGCGGCGAAGGGCAGCGTCAGCAGGAAGGCGAACAGGACCTGCACCCCGGTCACGGCGACCCGCAGGCCCTGTAACAGCTCGCCGAGCTCCCGGTCCACCCGCTCCTTGTGGGTTTCGCCGGACTCGGCATCCTCGTCGGGTACGTGTTCCGAATCAATCATGGGGATGCGCTGCCCGAGTCAAGGTTTACTATGCCTACCTGCTGACCTATGGGGTACCCGGGGTGTTATGGGAAGCCACAGTCACGAGGTAACCGACGCGATCCTGGAAACGCTGAAGCGGGCGAGCACCGGGTTGAAGGACGCCGACGTCAGATTCGCGCTGGCCGGGGGGTGCGCGGCGTACGCGCGCGGGGCCGCGCCCTCGCTGCACGACGTGGACTTCGTCCTGCCCCGGGAGGATGTGCCGGTCGCCTTGGACGCGCTGCGGAGCCTGGGCTTCGAGACGGTCAAGCCACCGGAGGACTGGCTGGTCAAGGCCTATGACGAGGGCCGGCTGGTGGATTTGATCTTCAGTATCTGCGATCGCCCCGTCACCTCCGGGCTGCTGGCGCGGGCCGAGCCGTTGAAGGCGTCCGCGGTGATCCTTCCCGTGCTGGAGGCCACCGATCTCGTCATCACCTGGCTGCTGCCACTCTCGGAGCACAGTTGCGACTACGGTTCGCTGCTATCCCAGGTCAGGGCGTTGCGTGAGCAGGTCGACTGGGACCGCGTCGCGGCGGTCACACGCGACTCGCCGTACGCCCTCACCTTTCTCACCCTGCTGGAACGGCTCGGCGTGCTTCCCGGCCCCGCCGACCCCTCCGGGGAGCCGTCCTGGCCCTGATCACGGGACCGGAAACCGGAGAAATCGATGTATCGACCACATGTCCGGGTCCGGTAGGCTTGTTCAGGTTGGGCGCCGCTAGCTCAGTTGGTTAGAGCAGCTGACTCTTAATCAGCGGGTCCGGGGTTCGAGTCCCTGGCGGCGCACCGGTGAAAAGCCCAGGTCGGCATGTCCGGCCTGGGCTTTCGCCATGTGGTGACCATCTCTGCGGTGACACCGGGTCCGGGAACGGTGTCGCGCTCCGGCGTTTCAGCGGGGCGGGGCCTCCGGGTGGATTCCCGCCAGGCGGGCCACCTTGAGCCCGAGGTGGAGGGCGAGGCGGTTGTTTCCGTCCGACAGGGTGAGGCCGGTGATCTCCTCGGCCCGGGAAAGCCGGTAGTAGAGGCTGGTCCGGTGGAGGTTGAGGATCTCGGAGGTCTCCTTGACGTCGCCGGCGTGGTCGAGGAACGCCTCAAGAGTACGCGTGAGAGTGCCGTCCTTGTCCGAGGCGAGCAGGCGGTTGACGCCGGGTTCGAGGACGTTGCGCGTCAGCTTGCCGGTGGGGAGGAGCGCGATGATGGGGCAGTGCGCCTAGGCCGTGAGCTCCTGGCGGAAGAGGCGCATCAGGTTTCCTCCCAGGATGCCCGTGACCGTGGCCTCGTCGAATCCGCGCCGCAGCAACGCGGCGGTGACCAGGGGAAGTCCACTCGGGCCTCGCAGGCCGGCCACGTGCGCCAGCGGGTCGAGGCCCTCCACCGAGAGGTCGTCGCACCAGCGCGGCGTGAGCTCGGAGAAGACCTGCCACACGAAGTCTGGGCCGATGCCCACGTGCTCGGGTCCGGCGACCCCGGCCATGTGCTCGAAGTGGTCCACGAGCCGTTCCATGGAGGGGTCGCTGTCGTGGACGAACGCCGCGAGGAAGTTGACGCAGATGACGCCACCGGTGTTCGCGATGCCCCTCAGCTGCTCGTCGGTCAGGTTGCGGTGATGGTCGCGCAGCGCCCGCGCGCAGGAGTGGCTCGCGAGGACCGGCCGGTTGGCGATCTCCAGTACGTGGGCGACGCCCTCGGCTCCGAGATGGGAGACGTCCAGGAGCATGCCGAGCTCCTCCATCAGGCCGACCGCGTCGACGCCGGCGCGGGTCAGCCTGCCCCCTGTGGCGTCCTCACCGCTCCCGTCGGCGAGCGCCGACCGTCCGAAGTGCGTGAACGACGTGATCCGCACACCCAGGCGGTAGAGGGTGGACAGCAGTTCCACATCGGTGTCGACCGCGGGGCAGCCCTCAAGCGCGAGCACGAGGGCGATCCTCCCCTCGGCCACGGCCCGGTCGATCTCGTCGGCGTCGCGGCAGAGGGCCACGTCACCCGGGGAGCCGGCGGCGATCGTGTGCGCCGACTCGATCATGCGCAATGTCTGGCGCAGCGCCTGTTCCGGCTGGAACGCCGTGTCGATGAAGACCGGAAGCACCTGGACGTCGACGCCGCCCTCGCGGAGCTGCGGCAGCCAGTTCGCGCGGAAGAACGCGGACCACTGGGCGGGCGGCCTCGCCGCGACGGTCATGAGAAGGTCGTTGTGGGCGTCCACGACAACTGACTCACGGTGCAGTACAGGCGCGTCTGGCATTTGAAAACCCCCATTGAGACTCGGATCTGCGAAACGTACTCACCGGTGCCCGGATATCGCACCCGCATATCGACGTGCCTGTCCGCTGGAAGCTTCGACATTTGTCGATCAGCCCAGGGAAAGGCCCCCGTCAATTTGATGTGACAATCCGTGCCCGACTTTTTTTCGGGCGCCCCTGGAGGGTGACATGACCACCATATGTGCCATTGTCGGCGCCGAGATCGTGCGCCACGACGGCTCCGTCGAACGCGCGGACGTCGTCCTCCACGACGGAGGAGGCGATCAGGGCCGCCTGACAGGGACGGGTCGACGCGCACACGGACACGGTCGCGGCGGCGGTCGCCGCCGGGGTCCGGATCGCGGTCTCGGGTGGTGGTCGACGACCGCGCGGCCCGGGAGGTCGCCGGCGCGGGACAGGGGGGTGTGCGATGACCGTCCGTCTCGACCACGTCGGGGTACTCGGCGCGGGCATGGTCGGCCTGTCCACGGCCTGGTTCCTCCAGGAGCGCGGCATCCGCGTGACCGTGCTCGATCAGGGCGACGTCGGCGCGGGCGCGTCGTGGGGCGACGCCGGCTGGGTCACCCCGAGCATGATCGCGCCGCTCGCGGATCCGGCGGTCCTGCGGTACGGAATCCGCGCGATCCTGAGCCCGTCGTCCCCGGTGTACGTCCCGCCGGCCGCCGTACCCGGGCTGATCGGTTTCCTGATCCGCTTCGCGCTTCACTCCACGCCGCGGACCTGGCGCCGCGGCATGCGGGCGATGGCGACGCCGCCCGGACGGCGAACGACGTCGCCGACGCCGCGGTGCAGATCTTCGGCGGATACGGATTCATTGAGGAGACCAGAGTCGCCATGCACTACCGAGATGCCCGGATCCTCCGCATAGGTGGAGGAACAGATGAGATCCAGCTGGAGATCCTCGCGAAGGGGCTGGGGTTGTGAGCGGGGGACGCGCCGACCTGGACGCCGCCGTCGCCCGTGCCGAGGCGGGCGGCGACCGGTCGAGGCTGGGCACGAAGCTCGCCGTGCGGGACCGGCTGCGGCTGCTGCTCGACGAGGACTCGTGGGTGGAGGACGGCCTCCTCGCGCACGCCACGGCGGAGGGCTATCCGGCGGACGGGGTGCTCACGGGAACCGGCCGGGTGGGCGGCACGACGGTCGCGGTCATCGCCCACGATCCGACGGTCAAGGCCGGATCCTGGGGGCTGCGCCCGATCGAGAAGCAGATCCGGATACTCGAACGTGCCGACCGTGACCTCCTGCCGGTCTTCTACCTGGTCGACTCCGCGGGAGGGCGCCTCACCGACATGGCGGGCTTCTTCGCCCATCGACGCGGCGCCGCGCGGATCTTCCACCTCCAGGTCCGCCTCAGCGGGCGGGTGCCGCAGTTCTGCTGCCTCTTCGGCCCGAGCGCCGCCGGCGGGGCGTACATGCCGGCGTTCTGCGACTGGGTCGCGATGGTCGACGGGAACGCCTCGATGTACCTCGCGTCGCCGAGGATCGCCGAGATGGTCATCGGAGAGAAGGTGACCCTTGAGGAGATGGGCGGTGCCCAGATGCGCACGACCGTCTCCGGCTGCGCGGACCGCCTCTGCGCCGACGACGCCGAGGCCATCGGCGAGGCCCGGCGGCTGTTCTCCTACCTGCCGGGCAACTGGTCGGTGAGACCCGGCGACCTGGAGCCCGACACCGCGGAGAGCGACGACTGGGACGGCGTCGTCCCCGACAACCCGAAGAGCCCGTACGACGTCCGCCTGGTGGTTCGGCGGATCGTCGACTCCGGCAGCTTCTTCGAGGTGAAACCGGAGTACGCGCGGGAGATCGTCGTCGGCTTCGCCCGGCTCGGCGGCCGCGTGGTCGGGCTGATCGCCAACCAGCCGCTCGTCAACGGCGGGGCGATCTTCGTCGACTCCGCGGACAAGGCCGCGCGCTTCATCATGCTGGCCGACGCCTTCAACATCCCGGTCGTCTTCCTTCAGGACGTACCCGGATTCATGATCGGATCCGCGGTGGAGCGTCGCGGCATCATCCGCCACGGCGCCAAGATGATCACCGCGATGGCCTCCGCGGAGGTGCCGCGGTTCACGGTCGTCGTGCGCAAGGCCTACGCGGCCGGGTTCTACGCCATGTGCGCGCCCGGTTTCGAGCCGACCGCGACCCTCGCGCTGCCGACCGCCCAGATCGGGGCGATGGCCGCCGAGGCCGCCGTCAACGCCGTGTACGCCAATCGGCTCGCGGCGATCACGGACCCCGTCGAACGCGCCGAGTTCACGGCGGCCAGACGCGCGGAGTACGACAGGGAGATCGACCTGCTGCGGAACGCCTCCGACCTGGTCGTGGACGAGGTCGTGCAGCCGCACGGACTGCTGGACGCGTTGATCGCCCGGCTGCGCGCCACTGACCCGGCTGGTCGCGATCGGGGTCCCCGACCTCGCCGGTTACGCCGACGCCCGGTACGCCGCCGACTACGCCGGAGTGGTCGAACGGGTGCGGGCGCGCGAGGCGGCCCTGCTGCCCGGCTCCACCACGCTCGCCGAGGCCGTCGCGCGTAACCTGTACAAGCTGATGGCCTACAAGGACGAGTACGAGGTCGCCAGGCTGGCCCTGGATCCGGCTGTCGCCGCGGACGTCACCACCCGGTTCGGGCAGGGCGCGAGCTACTCGTGGAAGCTGCACCCGCCGATCCTGCGGACTCTGGGGATGCGCCGGAAGATCACTTTGGGGCCGTGGTTCCGCCCGGCGTACCGTGTCCTGCGGAGGATGCGACGGCTACGGGGCACGGTGTTCGACCCCTTCGGACACGCGGAGGTCCGCCGGGTCGAGCGCGCTCTGATCACCGAGTACCTTGACATGGTCGACCGTCTGCTCGGCGAGCTGACCGCCGGCAACCATCCCGCGGCCGTCGAGATCGCCGAACTGCCGGAGCTCGTGCGAGGCTACGAACACGTCAAGCTGGGCAACGTCGACCGCTACCGCCTCCGACTCGCCGAGTTGCTGTCGGCCTTCGCCCAGACCGGGCCGCCAGCCGAACCCTGACGCCGCGTGTTCCGGTCCGGCACGGGGAGGGAGGGGCGACGACGCCTCGCGCGGAGTCGGGCCGGGACGACGCTCGGTGAACCCGGAACGTGACGCCTGGAGGGCGCGCTCCCGGTGCCCCGGTTCTGTCGGCGGGGTGGCGTAGGGTCCCTCCCATGTGCCGGAGTATCAAAACCCTTCGGGAGCCCTACGCCAGCGACGTGACCGACGAGGATGTGCGGGCCGCCGCGCTGCAGTACGTCCGTAAGGTCTCCGGGTTCCGGGCTCCGTCCACCCGCAACGCCGAGGCTTTCGAGCGGGCCGTGGACGTCGTCGCCGCCGCGACGCAGGCCCTCCTCGAAGACCTCCAGCTGAGACAGGCCCCCCGCCGGCGGACACAGGCGTGAGACCCGGCCCGGTCAACCGGGGGAGACCCTGGCCGGGCCCCGGGGCGTTCGGCCAGGGAGGACGCGGGCGTGGCTAGCCGACGTTGGCGCAGATCACGTAGACGCTGATGCCGACGTCGTTGTAGCCGTCCTGGCGGCCGAGGCCGATCCATCCGGCCCCGTCGTCGGTGGGGAAGGAGCCGACCAGGATCGCGCGGTTGCCCTGGGCCTCGGCGCCGCCTCCGATGGCCCGCTTGCCGCCGGGGCAGCGGACGACGCGCCGGGTGAAGTTGGGCACGTTGGCGTTGGGCAGCTTGACGATCTGGTAGCCGCTGAAGTCGGCCGCTGAGGGCAGGGGGGCGGAGGCGGCGGCCGGGCCGGCCGCGGCGACCGTCGTCAGACCGGCGCAGCCGATCAGAGCGGCCATGGCGATGGTCGTGAGCCTGTTGAGGCGCATGTTCTCTCCTGGGTCTGGTGGTGCTGATGTGGTCACACAAAGTAAATAGATGGATACCTGGAGTGTCCAGCCATGATTCTGTGACCTTGTGGTTACTTGCCGTGATCGACCTCTTGGCCCTACAGGGCCTCGCCGCCGCCCCCGCCCACCCGGGGCGGATGGTCCGTCGGCGCGGGCCGGCGGGCTTGCCCTCCGGGTCGCCCCTTCCCGTCGCGCCTCCGGTGTCCCTCGCGTCCCTGAAGGCCCCGTGATCATGGTGATCACGGTGGTTTCGGAGGGCGCGCCGAACTCGGCGTAATCACGTGGGCCTCAGGGGTTGACGGACCGCGTCCACGCCGTACCATGACGTAAAGTAATCGAACCAAAACCCTCTGTCGTTGGACGGTCGCCCGTCCGGCCCCCTCGCCTCTCGCGCGGTCGCGACGGCCGGCCCTGGGTGGGTGTGCGATTACGGGAGCCAAGGAAAGTACGTAAACCAGACATTTAACTCAACTTCGCCCGGCTTGCCGTGTCGGCGGCGCGGTTGTGTCTGGAGGTCCACCCCCCCCGGCCGATGGAGAACGGCATGCGTCAGTTACGGAAGGTAATTTTCAGGACTCTCTGTGTCGCCCTCATGCTCGCGGCCGGGCTCGTCGCCGTGAACACGAGCGCGCAGGCCGCGGTCCCCAACCGGTGGGGCTTCGCCTACGTCGACGTCCCCAACGGTGTCCCCAACCTCACCCACCAGGCGGGAAGCTGGCCGGCCGCCTTCAACGTCTCGGTCGCGACCCCGCTCGGCGGGCCGACCCTGGTGAGGTTCCCGCAGATTGCGACCAACGGCGGCGTCGTGCACGTCACGGCCGTCTCCGACGGTCCCCACTGGTGCCAGGCCCTGTGGTGGGGGCCCTCGGGCCCCGACCAGTTCGTGGCGGTGCGCTGCTACCGGTACGGCGGGGGCCCGGTGACCATCCCCTTCACCGTCGTCTTCGAGCAGAGCAGCGGGGTGCTGCCCGCGCCCCAGGGGTTCGGCTACGTCCACTACAGCGGGGTGACGATCGCCACGCAGTTCAACTCCGCCGGAGGCCCGCCCAACACCGTCGTCCCCGGCCCCCCGGGGGTCTGGACGGTCACGCTGCCCGGCCTCGGCTCGACGGGCCGGACCGGCGGCGTCCAGGTGACCGCGCTCAACCCCACGCAGCCGGCCCGCTGCAAGGTGGGCGGATGGGCGTCGGCGCCGGGCGCCCAGGTGGTCCAGGTGCGCTGCCACAACGCTCTCAACGTCCCGCTCAACACCGGCTGGACGCTGACCTACCAGCGCGAGCGGGCCATCACCGGGGCGGCGGTCCCGCCGAAGAACTTCGCCTACACCTTCGACAACAACCCGGCCAACCCCGGCCCCTACTCCCCGCTGCCGGTGGCGGTCAACCACAACTCCCAGGGGGGCCTGAACACCGTGCAGACCGCCGGGGCCGGCTTCCGCCTGATCACCTTCCCGGCGGTCGGCGTCCTGCCCGACCACGTCCAGGTCACCGCCTACGGTCCCGGCCCGGAATACTGCAACCTGCTCACCCTCTGGGGCACCGGCGGGCTGAACGCGACCGTCCGTGACGTCGTCTGCTACAACGCCGTCGCCCGGGTGAACCAGCGCTCCCTGACCTCCTACACCTCGGCCCGCTGATCTCGGGCCCGGCACGGGTCTCCCCGCGTGGACGTGGCACCCTGCCCGGAGCCGGCGGCCTCCCCTCGGGAGTCGCCGGCTCCGGCCTCCGCGTGGAAGGCCCGTCTCGCACAGGGGAAGGCCCTCTCACGCGCGGGAACGCCCGTCTCGCACCTGGGAGGCCCGCCTCACATGTTGATCATGTGTCCCGCCAGTCCGTGGATCGCCTCCTTGACCGCCTCGCCGAGCGTGGGATGGGCGTGCACGTTCCGCGCCACCTCGGCGACCGTCAGATCCCACTGCTGGGCCAGCGTCAGCTCGGGCAGCAGCTCGGTGACCTCAGGGCCGATCAGGTGGGCGCCGATCAGCTCACCGTGCTCGGCGTCGCTCAGGATCTTGACGAACCCCGTGATGTCGCCCAGGCCGTGGGCCTTGCCGTTGGCGCTGAACGGGAACCTGGCCACCTTCACGTCGAAGCCCAGCTCCCTGGCTTGGGCCTCGGTGAAGCCGAAGCTGGCGATCTGGGGCTGGCAGTACGTCGCCCGGGGGATCATCACGTAGTCGAGCTCCATCGTCTCGGCGTCCGCGATGGTCTCCGCCGCGACGATCCCCATCGCCTCGGCGGCGTGCGCGAGCATCAGCTTGGCGGTCACGTCGCCGATGGCGAAGATGTGCGGCACGTTCGTACGGCCCCGGCCGTCGACGCGGATGGCGCCCCGGTCGGTCAGGGCGACCCCGGTCCGCTCCAGCCCGTACCCCTCCACTCTGGGCTGGAAGCCGATCGCCTGCAGCACCCTGTCGGTTTCGAGAACCTGCTGCCGCCCGTCGCGTGAGACCGTCACGCGGACCCTGTCGCCGGAGTCGTCGATGGACTCCACGCGGGTCGAGGTCAGGATCTCGATGCCGAGCCGCTTGTAACGCCGTGCCAGCTCGGCCGATACTTCCTCGTCCTCCAGCGGGACGACGCGGTCGAGGAACTCCACGATGGTCACCTTGACCCCGTAGTTGTGCAGGATGTAGGCGAACTCGACGCCGATCGCGCCCGCGCCCGCGATGACGATGCTCTCGGGCAGCTCCTCGCTCAGGATCTGCTCCTCGTACGTCACCACCCGGTCCGTCACCGACGTCCCCGGCAGCAACCTCGTGGTCGCCCCCGTCGCGATGACGCAGTGGTCGAACGTCACCGCCTGCTCGCCGCCGTCACGGCCGGTCACCAGCAGGGTGCCGGCGTCGGCGAACGTTCCCCACCCGTCGTACTCGGTGATGCCGTTCTTCTTCATCAGGTAGTGCACGCCCTTGACGCGCCCGTCGGCGACCTTGCGGCTGCGCTTGAACGCCTCGCCGTAGTCGAAGGTGACCTCACCCTCGACGCGGATGCCGAATGTCTTGGCCTCGCGGGTGAACAGGTGGGCGAGTTCGGCGTTGCGCAGCAGCGCCTTGGAGGGGATGCATCCCACGTTGAGACAGACGCCGCCCCAGTAACGGTCTTCGACAATCGCGGTGCTCAGCCCCAGCTGGGCGGCCCGGATCGCGGCCACGTATCCTCCGGGGCCCGCACCGAGGACTACCACGTCATAGTGAGTGCTCATGGATCGGACAATATTCAATACGGGGCCGTCCGGGGTGTGGCGGGACCCGATTTCGCGTCACCGTCACCGCGGGCGCGGGCGTGCCCCGGGGCGGGCGGTGATGGGGGAGGGGAGATCCTGGAGGAGAGACCCGGGTGCGGAGACCGGCCGATCGGGAGGCGAGAACCGGCGGGAACCCCTCCGTTTGTGGTCGACCCGTTCGCCGGGCATGCTGGCCGGCCAGGACGAGGGGTTGGACAACCCGATACGGTGAAGAGGGGTTCCGATGACCGATGAGGGCGGCGGGAAGGCGGGGGGCGACCTGTCCGGGGACGGCGCGGAGGTCTTCGTCTCGGTCGCGGAACGGGTACGGCGCAGCCTGACCGACTCCTCGCCGGGGGAGCGGCTGATCGCCAGGACCCTGCTGGCGAACTACCCCACGGCCGGGCTGGAGACCACGGCGCGACTGGCCGAACGCGCGGGGGTGAGCGCCCCGACCGTGGTCCGGTTCGTGGCCAGGCTGGGTTTCGGGGGATACCGGGCGTTCCAGCAGGCGCTGCGGGACGAGATCGAGGCCCGGCGGGCCTCGCCGCTCACGCTCGCCCAGCAGCTCGGCTACGGGGTGAGCCCGGACTCGCTGCGGGTGACGGCCGGATCGACCTTCCGGCAGCGGCTGGACGAGTCCTTCGCGGCGCTGTCGGACTCCGAGCTGGAGGCGGTGGTCGCCCTGCTGGCCGACCCGGGCCGCCGGATCGCGTCGATCGGGGGACGGTTCTCGCACCTCCTCGCCGAATATCTCGACCTGCATCTGCGGCAGCTGCGGCCGGGCACCCGCGTGCTCGACGCCCGGCCGGAGAGCCTGGCCGCCTTCTCGGTGGACATCGGGCGGCGCGACGTCGTCGTGGTCTTCGACTACCGTCGCTATCAGCGTGACATCGTGGAGTTCGCCCGCCGCGCGCACGACAGGGGAGCCAAGGTGGTGCTCTTCACCGATCCGTGGCTCTCTCCCGCGTCGGAGATCGCGGATCTGGTGATTTCCGTCCGGGTCGAGGTGCCGAGCCCGTTCGACAGTCTCGTCCCGGCGCTCGCGCTGGTGGAGACGGTGGTCGCGGGGGTGACGGTGCGGCTGGGGAAGGCCGGTGAGGAACGACTGCGGCAGTGTGAGGAGATCGTGGGCGACGTCACGCTCGACTGACCGGCATGTCCGGATAGATCTGCAATAAAAATTTCACAAGTTATTGTTAACGGTCTTGGTGAAAGCTAAATTTCATCGACAAGTGCTGGTTGTGTCACCGGCGCCGTTGTCACCCCAGGAGGTGCCATGACCGAAGAACTGCGCCCGCCTCGCAAATTACGCCTGTGGGAGGCGCTGGCCCTGTCCGTCGGGCTGATGAGCCCCACCCTCGCCATGGCCCTGAACGGCGCCGGAGTGGTGACCAAGGTCGGCAAGGCCGTGCCGCTGGTCTTCGTGCTCGGGCTGTTCGGGGTGGCGCTGGTCGCCTACGGGTTCGTACGGCTGACCCGCCACTTCAACCACGCCGGATCGGTCTACGCCCTGGCCGGGGTCACCCTGGGGCCCCGGGCCGGGTTCTTCGGCGGATTCGCGCTGGTGGGAACCTACGTCTTCTTCACCGTGTGCACGCTGGCGGCGACCCCGGTGTTCATCGAGGCGTTCGCCACCGCGGTCGGCTTCTCGCTGCACATCCCCTGGTCCGTCGTGGCGGCCGTGGCGTGCGCCGGCGTCTGGATGGTGAACTCCCGTGAGTCCCGCATCACCGCCAGGACCCTGCTGCTCGTCGAGGGCGTCGGCATCGCCGGCATGCTGGTGCTCAGCGCCGTCATCGTCTTCCGCACCGGGAGCGGGAGCGCCCCCGCCGGGCAGACGCTCGACCTGTCGGCGTTCGGATTCGGCGGCACCACGGCGGGCGCGGTGATGACCGCCCTGGTGTTCGCGTTCCTGTCCTGGGCGGGCTTCGAGGCGTGCGCCTCGCTGGGCGAGGAGACCGCCGACCCCCGGCGTAACGTGCCGCGCGCCCTGGTGGGAAGCGTGCTGCTCACCGGTGGCCTGTACATCTTCGTGATGTTCGCCCAGACCATCGGCTTCGGCACCGACGCCAAGGGGGTCGCAGCGTTCGCCGGAGCCGAGTCCTCGCTGTCGGCCCTGGCACAGAACTACCTCGGCACCTGGTTCCTGCTGGTCATCGCCTTCACCGCCGCGGCGTCGGCGTTCGCGTCCGCGATCAGCTCCAGTGCGGCGGCGAGCCGCCTCATGTTCGCCCTCGCCAGGGACGGCTTCGGCCCGAAGCCTCTCGCCCGGGTCAACCCGCGCTCCGGGACCCCCAACGTCGCCCTGGGCGCCGCGCTGGCCGTCGCCCTGATCGGCGACCTGATCCTCAACGTCACCGGGGTCTCCGCCTTCGACACCTACTACTGGTTCGCCACGCTCGGCGTGCTCTGCCTGCTGGTGGCCTACGCGGTCGCCGGGGCGGGCGTGATCGCCTTCATCCTCTCCGGCCGGGGGCGGATCCCCCGATATGAGATCGTGATACCGGTACTGGCCATCGGCTTCCTCTGCTTCGTCTTCTACCAGCAGTCGGTGGGACAGACCAGCCCGTACAACTACTTCCCGTGGATCGCCGGCGCCTGGTGCCTGGCGGGACTGGCGACCGTGCTGGCCGCGCCCCAACTGGCCCGCCGGATCGGCGAACGCCTCACCGCCGAGCTGACCAGGACCGACGCCATCGCCGCCGCCGAGAAGGAGGCGGCCCAGGCATGACCCCCTCCCCCTACCAGGAGAATCCCGCCATGAACGCAGCAGTGCCCACCGTCTTCACGGCGACCTGCGACCTGGCCGCGCAGTTCCGCGGCCGTGCCGTACCCGCCTCGCGTGAGGAGGCGCTGCTGCGTGGCGGAACCGGGTGGGTCCCCGCGGACCTGGCCATCACCTGCTTCGGGCCGATCGCCGACAACGTGTTCGGCTCCACGGGTGACCTGCGGCTCATGCCCGACCCCGCCACCCGCGTCGACATCCCCGCGGACGGCGACATACCGGGCACACGGCTCTACCTGGCCGACCAGACGCTGCCCGACGGAACACCCTGGCAGTGCTGTCCCCGGAGGTTCCTGGCCTCGGCGGTCGAGGAGTTCGGCGCCGAACTCGGCGTCACCGTGATCGCCGCGTTCGAACACGAGTTCACCCTGGCGGGCATACCCTCGGTCCCGTCGTTCTCCTTCGAGAAGTACCGGTCAGCAGAACCGTTCGGCACCGACCTGGTGACGCTCCTGGAGCAGGCAGGGTTCGCCCCCGAGACGTGGCTGCCGGAGTACGGCGACGCGCAGTACGAGATCACGCTCAGCCCGGTCGAGGCCCGCGTGGCCGCCGACCGGGCGGTACTCCTGCGCGAACTGGTCCGCGACCTCGCCCGGCGGCGCGGGCTGCGGGCCTGTTTCGCCCCGCTGCCCAACCTGGAGGGCAGCGGGAACGGCGTGCACATCCACCTGTCGTTCTACGACGCCGACGGCAACCCCGCGCTCCACGACCCGTCCAGGCCGGGCGGGCTGTCGGAGCTGGGGACGGGGTTCTCCGCAGGAATCCTGCGCCACGCCCCGGCCCTGACCGCCGTGACGGCCGCGAGCCCGGTGTCGTTCCTGCGCCTGACCCCGCACCGGTGGAGCGCGGGCGGGGCCTTCCTCGCCGAGCGCAACCGGGAGGCCATGCTCCGGATCTGCCCCGGAACAGGCCCGGACGCCGGAGCCCGGCTCAATCTCGAATACCGCGCCGCCGACGCGACCGCCAACCCCTGGCTCGCGCTCGGCGTCCTGCTCAGGGCGGGGCTGGAGGGGATCCGCCGGGGCTACCCGGAGCCGGTCGTCTGGCCGGAGTCGGCCACCGAGTCCGACCTCGTCGTCGTGCCGCCGCTGCCCAAGACGCAGGAGGAGGCGCTGAACGAACTGGAGAGGGACGAGGTCGTCGGCGGTTTCCTCGCCCCCGACCTGCTGCACACCTACCTGTCGGTCAAACGGGCCGAGCTGAACACGCTGGCCGGGCTGGACGACGCGGAGCGCTGCCGGAGGATGGCCGATGTCCACTGAATCCCTTGAGCCTCCGAGTCGGGACGGGTCCCTGGCACGGGCGATCGAGGCGATCCCGCTGGTGGATCACCACGTTCACGGCGCCCTGGCCGAAGACGTGTCCCGGCGGGAGTTCGAGGAGCTGATCACCGAGTCCAACCGGCCGGTGCCCGGCTGGATGACCCAGTTCGACTCCCAGGTCGGCTTCGCCGTCCTGCGGCACTGCGCGCCCGTGCTCGGCCTCGACCCGCATCCGGACCCCGAGACCTACCTCGCGCGCCGTACCGAACTCGGCACCGAGGAGGTCAACAGGCGCCTGCTCGCCGCCGCCGGGATCGGTCACCTCCTGGTCGAGACGGGCTACCTGGGGGAGCGGATCCTCGGCCCCGGCCGGATGTCCGCCGTCACCGGCCGCCCCGCCGACGAGGTCGTCCGGCTGGAGGCGGTCGCCGAACGGGTCGTCGCCGACGGGACCGACGCCGTCGGCTTCGCCGCCCGCTTCGAGGCGGCCCTGTGGCAGCGCAGCCGTACGGCACGCGGTCTGAAGACGATCGTCGCCTACCGCCACGGGCTCGACTTCGACCCCCGGCCGCCCACCCCCAACGAGGTGACGGCGGCGGCCGGCCGCTGGCTGCGCACGGTCGAGCGGACCGGGACGGTCCGGGTCGACGACCCCGTGCTGCTGCGCCACCTGATCTGGCAGGGCATCGAGCGCGGACTGCCGCTGCAGTTCCACATCGGGTACGGCGACCCCGACGTGGACCTCCACCGCTCCGACCCGCTCCTGCTGCGGGGGCTCATCGAGCTGGCCGAGCCCCGGGCGGTCCCCCTGCTCCTGCTGCACTGCTACCCGTTCCACCGCAACGCCGGCTATCTCGCCCAGGTCTATCCGAACGTCTACTTCGACGTCGGCCTGGGAGTGAGCTACACCGGGGCGCGCAGCGTGGCCGTCGTGGCCGAGAGCCTGGAACTGGCCCCGTTCGCCAAGATTCTCTTCTCCTCGGACGCCTGGGGCCCCGCGGAGCTGCACCACCTGGGCGCCCTGCTCTGGCGCCGCGCGATGACCCGGGTCCTCTCCGGCTTCGTCGCGGACGGGGAGTGGACCGAGAGCCAGGCGGTACGGGTCGCCACCATGGTCGGCGCCCAGAACGCCCGTCGTGTCTACGGCCTCGGAGAGGCCGAGTGAACCGCGTCGGCCTTTACCGTTATGAAGAGATCGGCGTTGACGACAGGCACGTCCACACGCTCAGGGGGATTGTGTGAACGACATCCACAGACGGCTCCGGGCCGCGCTCCGCGTCGAGCTGCCCGCGGCCTACGACCTGCGGCGGGAGCTGCACGCCGAGCCGTACGTGTCCGGCAGGGAGGAACCGACGCTCAAGCGTGTGCTGGACGCGCTGCCCCAGGGCACCGCGTCCGAGCGGGTGGCGGAGACCGGCGCTCTTCTCCGCATCGGCGGTGACGGGCCCGCGGTAGGGGTCCGCGGCGAGCTGGACGCCCTGCCGATCATGGAGGAGACCGGCGTTCCCTGGGCGGCGCGCAACGGCGTCATGCACGCCTGCGGCCACGATGTGCACCTCGCCGCGCTGGTCGCGCTGGCCAGGGCGGTCGACCGGGTGGACGGCGTGCCCGCCCCGATGGTCGCGGTGCTGCAACCACGCGAGGAGACCTACCCCTCCGGGGCCCTCGACATCGTCGAGTCCGGCGCGCTGGGCCGCCACCAGGTGGCCGCGATGGTCGCCGCGCACGTCCAGCCGGTGCTCGCCGCCGGGCAGACGGCCTGCACCCCCGGCGCGGTCAACGCCTCCGCCGACGAGTTCACGCTGATCGTCCGGGGTCAGGGCGGCCACGCGGCCTATCCTCAGCTCTCCCGCGACCCGGTCCTGGCGCTCGCCCAGATCATCGTGGCCGCGCAGCAGCTCGTCAGCCGTGACGCCGACCCGATGACGCCGACCGTGGTCACCTTCGGGACGGTGTCGGCGGGCACCGCCCCCAACGCCACCCCGGCCGAGGCCGTCGCCCGGGGTACGCTCCGCACGATGTCGGAGGCCTGGCGCGACCAGCTCCACGACCGGTTCGGCGTGATCGCGGACGGGGTCGCCCGTGCCCACGGCTGCGAGGCGGAGGTGCGGATCGTGCGTGGCGAGCCGGTGCTCGTCAACGACACCCGCCTCGCCGAGGAGACCGCCCGCCTGCTCAACGGCGCGACCCGCCACTCGGCCGCCACCCTGCGCTCCTGCGGAGCCGACGACTTCGCCTACTTCACCTCCCTCGTGCCGTCCCTGATGCTGTTCGTGGGCACCGACACCGCGTCGGGGCTGCACAGCCCGGGGTTCCTGCCGGGTGACGAGACGGTGGCGGCGGTCGCCGAGAGCCTCCTGGCCGCCTACCTCGCCGCCGCCCACCTGATCGGCGGCGGATGACGGCGGCGGAGGCGTCAGGCTTCCGCGCTTATGCGAACGGGGCCGCCCTTGGGGTCGACCGAGGTGAGGATCCCCGTCGGGACGCGGAACACCCGGCCGGGGGCCACCGGCCACCAGAGCCGCCTCCGCGCGACGATCTTTCCGTCCTGCCGGAGGACGACGCGGGGAAACGGGATGTAGCCGAACTCCTCGACAGTCGCGGAGGTCTCCTGATCGTCGGGCGCGGGTGGTGAATACTGGGTCATGGATCCCAACTCCTATGTTTCCTGTCAGAGGACGCATCGGCTGGGGGTCCGGAGCCGGGTGGCGTTGCAGCGCCGCCCGGCTCCTCGAACCATCGGAACCTTCAGGACAGAACGATCACCCCGCCCTTGCGTGTGACGGCGTCCTGAATGCTTGACGGCGGTTCCGCCTCGGTGATGAGACCGGCGAACTCGCCCACGTCGGCGACCCGGTGCCGGGCGATCCGCCCGAACTTGCCGGAGTCGGCCAGCACGTACGAGCGCGTCGCGTTCCTGAGGATCGTCCTGCGTACGGCGATCTCGTCCAGGTAGTAGTCGGTCAGGCCGGCCACGGCGTCGACGCCGCCGGACCCCAGGAACGCGATGTCCGGGTTCAGGTCGGCGAAGAACGTCTGGGCGACCGAGTTGGAGAGCGCCAGATCCCCTCCCCGGAGCCTGCCCCCGCAGACCAGGACCTCCACACCGGCCCGCTCGGAGAGCTCGGCCGCGACCAGGAGGGAGCAGGTGGCCACGGTTCCGGAGAAGTCCAGCGGCAGGGCGCGGGCCACGTCGACGGCGGTGGTCCCCACGTCGATCACGATCGTCTGACCGGGGTGCGTGAGCGCCGCCGCGGCACGCCCGATGCGCCTCTTGGCCTCCGCGGCGGTCCCGGCCCGCTCGGCGAACGGGGTCTCCTCCCCGGCCGCCTGCCCGAGCGCGATCGTCGCGCCCCCGTGAACGCGCGCCAGCCTCCCCCGGCGCTCCAGCAGCACGAAGTCACGCCGGATCGTCTCCGCCGACACGCCGAGCTCGCGCGCGATCTCGTCCGTGCTGACCACCCGGGAGGTCCGCAGCGCCTCCCCGATCCGCGAATGCCGCTCAGCGGGCAGCATGCTTGACCGCTTCTGTGGAATTCTGTGTGTCCATGACGGGAAGCATGCTTCGGTGTTGTTTACACGCCAATACACAATCTTGACGTAAGCGGACTTTTTACCCAAAACGCCGCCGTCGCCCTGGGATGCCTCCGTACGAGGTCAACGACCTGGCGCGACCCGGATTCGCGCGATCGTCGGCGCTGCCGCCCGCTCCCGGGAAGAAGAGTTCCGGTTACCGGTTCCATACGATGACGTCGACCAGGACGCCCCCCTCCGACGGGGCGGGTGGTCAGTATCCGGTGGCGGGATCAACGAGCCCCTCCAACGGATGACCCGCCCGCAGGTTGCGCACGTTCCGCTCGACCCGCTCGCAGAACATCCGCGTGACGTACTCCGCCGAGTCCGCGCAGTGCGAGGTGATGAGGACCCTCGCGTCGCTCCACAGCGGGTGCCCCTCGGGCAGCGGCTCGGGTTCCGTCACGTCCAGCCCGGCCGCGGAGATCGTCCCCGCCCTGAGGGCCTCGACGAGCGCGTCGGTGTCGATGTGCGCACCACGCGCGACGTTGACGACGACGGCGTGCGCGGGCAGCAGCGCCAGCTCGGCGGCGCCGACGATGTGCCTCGTCTCCGGCGTCAGCGCGAGGGCCAGCACCAGGACGTCGGTCTCGGGAAGTACGGCGTGCAACGCCGACGAGGGCAGCGTCTCCTCGGCCCCCTCGACCTTCTCTGGGCGGCGGCGCACCACCGTGACCCGGCAGCCGAACGGCCGCAGAAGACGGATGAACTCCGAGGCTATGCCGCCGCCACCGAGGATCGTCACCCTCAGACCGTGCAGGGACCGGGGATCCACCGAACACCAGTGAGGCATCCGGGCCTGCAGGGAGACACCGCGCAGGCAGGTCAGCGTCAACATCAGCGCGTGCTCGCTCACCTGCCCCGCGAACGCCCCCTTCGCGCACGTGAAGACCACTGGACGCCGGAAGACCCCCGACGCCGTGAACCTCTCCACCCCCGCCCACGGAAACTGCACCCACCCGATCCCGGGATGACCGTCCAGCACCGGCCCGAGCCGCTCCGGCTCTCCGGGCACGAGCCACACGAGCCCGTTGGCCTCGGCCGGCGGGACATTGACGCCGCCACCGGCGACCACGGCCTCCATGACCCTGGAGCGCAGCCGGTCCAGATCGGGGGAGTTGGCGCGGCCGTCGACCGCTACCTCTTCGACGGATGGGGCGATCGCGATACGGGCTTCCATACCCGACATTCTGTCGCGGTCCATCAGCCGGGATCGGGGCGGCCCAGGAGCCACCCGGTTCGAGGAGAGCGAAGAGGAGCCCCGTACCGTCCGTGAGTCTGATCTTGCGTCGAGGGAGTCGCCGGGTGCCTCGATCGGTTTCGAGCCACCGTGACCGGCCGGCTATGACCGGCAAGCTGCGGCCGACGGAAAAAGACGGTCCCCGGGACTAGACTCTGCGCGGAGGAATGGAGGGGCGTGTGGAGTCCGGAAGCAGGCGCTGGGTGGAGGTCACGCCCTCCGAGCACGCTCACGAGCGTGGCGGCCTCGCCGCGATCAAGGCCGCGCTGGACGACGACGACCCCTACCGGGCGTGGAGCAACTTCAGCTTCACCACCCGCAGCGGCCGTCAGTACGAGGTGGATCTTCTCGTCATCGGCAGAGGGGGTGTCTACCTCCTGGAGCTCAAGCACTGGTCGGGCCGGATCAGCGGGGACCACCAGACCTGGCTCCACAACGGCAAAGCCGAGGACAACCCCCGCATTCTCGCCGACATCAAGGCCAAGCACTTCAAGCAGCTCCTCGCCGATGCCGGCGGCCGGGACCTGCCGTTCGTCCACGCGGGCGTGGTCCTTCACCAGCCGTCCGCCGAGATCAAACTCACAGGCAGGGGTAAACAGGGCGTCTACCGGATCGACGGGCAGGGCCCCGACGGGCTGGCCGAGCTGATCAAGGACGAGCTGGCCGTCACGCCGGGCAACCCCCGCAACGCCGTCGACCGCAGGCGCTCGGTCGAGCTGGCCAGGCTGATCGAACGGGCGGGTGTGCGGCGCAGCGTCCGGCACCACAGGGTCGGCAACCTGGAACTGGCCGACACCCCGCTGGCCGAGGGGCCGGGCTGGCAGGATTACCTCGCACGCCACCCGCTGCTCGACAGCGTCAGGCGGGTCCGCTTCTATCTCGTGCAGCCGGGCGTCTCCCAGGAGGAGCGTGCCACGACCCTGCGGGCCGCCAAGCGCGAGTTCGTCACTCTGGAGAACGTCAACCACCCGGGCATCGCCCGCGCGATCGAGTTCTACGAGCACGAGCGCGGCCTCGCCGTCGTGTTCGAGCATGACGCGACCGAGGTGCGCCTCGACCACTTCCTCATGCAGAAGGCCGGAGAGCTCTCCGTCGACGACCGGATCTACCTGGTCCGCACCCTGGCCAACACGCTGCGTTACGCGCACTCGCGGCGGCTGGTCCACCGAAGGCTCAGCCCACTGTCCATCTTTGTCCGCACCCTCGCCCGCGGCCGGTACGGCGTGCGCGTCCGTGACTGGCACACCGCCGGGCGCCTCGCCTCCGGGTCGCCCGGCCACAGCAGCTACGTCGTGGGCCCCCGCACGCTTGAGGCCTTGACCGATCGGGCCGCCCACGGATACATCGCTCCCGAGACACTCCACAACCCCGACGCGGACCCGGGTCTCGCCGACGTCTTCGGGCTCGGCGCCGTCTCCTCCCTGATCTTCACGGGGGCCGCCCCCGCCGACACCGGCGAGGAGCTCCAGCAGCGGCTCACCCGTGAGCGAGGACTCGACGTCGGCGTCGAGCTGGACGGCGCCCCCCAGGCGATGATCGATCTGGTGAGAAACGCCACGGCGGGCGACGTCGACCTGCGCACCGAGTCGGCCGAGAGGTTCGCCCAGGACCTGGAGGCGCTGGTTCAGGAGATCCTCCTGCGTGAGGAGGTCGCCCAGCAGGTCGATCCGCTGGACGCGACGCCCGGCTCGATGATCGGCACGCGAGAGCAGCAAGGCCGGTTCGAGGTTCTGCAGCGACTCGGCCAGGGTTCCACCGCCCTTGCCCTGCTCGTCAAGGACTCCAGGTACGGGCAGGCCGTGCTGAAGGTGGCGCTTGACGAGGAGGGCGCCGGGCGGAGGCTGCTGGACGAGGCCGAAGTGCTCCAGTTGGCCCGTGACCCACGCATCGCCCGCGGTCTGGAGGGGCCGCTGACGGTCGGAGGCCGTACCGCGCTGCTCCTGGAGGACGCGGGCCGGGAGAGCCTGGCGGCCATGATCCGCCGCGAGGGGCGGCTCTCACTCGACTTCCTCGCCCGCTGGGGCAAGGACCTGTTGGAGATCCTCGCCGCGCTGGACCTCGCCGGGATCAACCACCGGGACATCAAACCCGACAACCTGGCCTTCCGCGAGCAGGGCAAGAGCCGTGAGGTCCACCTCACGCTCTTCGACTTCTCGCTGTCCCGGGCACCGCTGGAACAGACCGGGGTCGGCACCCCGCCTTACCTCGACCCCTTCTTCGACCCGGTCCACCGGCCCCGCTACGACGCGGCGGCCGAGCGTTACGCGGCGGCGGTCACTCTCCACGAGATGGCCACAGGCCGGACCCCCACCTACGGCACCGGCGGCAGCCACCCGGCGGTGATCGAGGGCGACGTCACGATCGACCTGGACGCCTTCGAACCCGGCCCCGCCCGCGACGGCGTGGTCGCCTTCTTCCGCGGCGCGCTCTCACGTGACGTCAAGGCTCGCCACGACTCGATCGAGACGATGCGGATCGCCTGGCAGACGGCCTTCGACGCCGTCCCGCCCGCCGCGGCCACGTCCACCAGCGTCAACCCCGTCACGGGGGAGGAGCTCGACCAGGCGGCGGCCAGGGCGGTCCTCGACACCGCCGTCGCCTCGGCCGGCCTCACCCCCCGCGCCGTCGACGCGCTGCACCGCATCGATGTCAGGACCGTCCGCGACCTGCTGGCCCGCTCGCCGTTCGAGCTCTCCCGCCTGTCAGGAGTGGCGGATCCCACCAAGCGCGAGATCAGGCGCAGGGCCAAGCAGTGGCGCGGGCGGCTCCAGCCGGTCACGTCCATCCCCGAGGTGGAGGACCTTCAGGACGGCTCCGACCATGGCGTCGGCTCGGTGCTCGCCTCTCTTGTTCCGAAGAACCTCCGCAAGGACTCCGCGGAGGCGCAGGTGCTCCGGCTCTACCTAGGCTTCGAGGAGACCGCCTCCGACTGGCCGGACAACGTCGAACTGGCGCGAGCGGCAGGGGTCACGAGAGGCCGGGTCAGTCAGATCATCCCCAAGGCGCGTAAGGGGTGGCGGCCGAGGAGAAGCCTCACGCAGGTCCGTGACGAGATCGTGGAGATCGTCGAGGACGCAGGAGGGGTGATCGCCGTGACCGGCGTCGCCCAGGCACTGCTGGCCTCCCGCAGTCCCGACGCCGTGGGAGAGCGGTGGATGCGGCGAGCCCTCGGTCTGGTCCGTGCCGCGGTCGAGGTCGAGACCGAGCGCGGCGGGGAGGCCAGGCTCCTCCAGCGGCACTCCCACGGCTCGGTGGTCGTCGCGCTGGAGAAGCCGACCGACCCCGACGCCGTGCCGGGCACCGAACTGCTCGACTACGCCGTACGGCTGGGCAAGGTCGCAGACCAGCTGGCCGCAGAGGACCAGCTCCCGTCCGCCGCGCGCACCGAGGCCAGGCTCCGGTCCGTACGGCTGCCGCAGGGGTTGGCCGAACTGCGGCCCGAGCGGCTGGCCCTGCTCGCCGCCGCCTCCTCGCGCACGGCGGCGGCCAACGGCCGAGGTGAGATCTACCCCGACGGACTGGACCCGCGCAGGGCCCTGGAGCAGATGGCCTCCTCGCTCGGGGTGATCCGCCACGGCATGGACCCCGAACAGCTCAAGGCCCGGGTCCGAGCCCGCTACCCAAGGGTCGGCGCGTTCCCCGAGCGCCGCCAGGACCTGGATGCCCTCCTCAAGGCGGCCGGTGTCCCGCTGGTCCCGGGCCAGGGCGGCTACGCGCCGCGCGACGCGCGCGCCACCCTCCTGCCCTCCTCCAGGAGCCGGGTGCCGACGAGCCTGGGCGGGGGACTGGGCGGCAAGGAGTTCGCCGACTTCGAGCGCCGCATGGTGCTGTCGTCACGCGAGCGGGGGTTTGTCACACTCAGCGTCGACTACCGTTTCTATACCGACGCCGTCGCCACGCTGAGCACCCGCTTCGGCGCCGAGGTGGTTGACGTTACCGCCGAGCTTCTCACCGCGATGCGAACGACCGCCGACGCGCTCAACGTCGACTGGTCCCTGGTGCTCCGTTCCGACCGCCCGGACGCGGCACCCCAGGACGCCGCGAACCTGAGGCGGCTCGTCGCGATGGCGGCGACGGGGGTGGAGGAGCGGCTGGCCGCGGCCTCTGAGCCGTTGCTGATCGTCGAGGCGGCGCCGCTGGCCCGCTATGGTCGGCTGGGCGTACTAGACCGCCTGGCGGACAAGGCGACCGCCAGACCCGCGGCCCGCTGGCTGCTGCTGCCCGTCGAGCGCAGTGGCGTGCCGTACATCGACGACCGGCCGGCCCCGGGCACTCTCGGCGCGCTGAAGGTCTCCACGAAGTGGATCGAGGCACACCGGCACCTCGCGGCCTCCTAGGCTGTTTTCGGATCATGTGATCGTTAGTCCTGCTGTGTCATGAGGCGATGCACGATGAGTACGGATCGAACCGTTGCTGCCAGGGCACATTCCGAAGCGAGGTGGGGCGGTGGCGTGCCCACCGTCTGATGATCGATGCGATCGTCCGGAAGTACCGCATGTCCAGCCTGGCATAACCTGCCTGAGTGGCAGGGACCAGGGAAGTCGGTTTGGCCGGTCACGAAAAGATCACCGCCGCCTGTTGAGCCGGTTCCCTCATCACCGACATCTTCTTCCGGGCCGCACGGTGCTATAAGAAATCGCCTGGTTATCCGGTCGTCGACATGTCCGACGGTATTTCGGTGTGGACGAAGAAGGTGACTCCGTGGTACGGGCTGCGGCACCAAGCCGACCCGCCTCGGGTGCGGAGTATCTGGCGAAGCCGGGTCAAAAACGAACTTTACTTTCACGGTGATTTTATGTAACGATCATATCGTTTTGTTAATCATCGACCGAAAGGTTTAGATGCACACATTGCCTTGGCGGTTTGACCCGCAACGCCTCATCCGCCGTCATGCTCCCCCCATGGCGGCCCTGGGGCTCGCCTGCTCTCTACTGGTCGCTGTTCCGGCCGTCGCGGACCCGACTCCAACACCTGCCTCGCAGACTCCTATTGTTTCTGAAACGCCAGAGGTCACTGAGGCTAAGGCGGAGGCCAAGAGGCGGAACAAGCGGGTGGAGATCATCTCCTACCGCACCGAGACCTCCACCACCTACGCCAACCCCAATGGCAAGTCTCTCTACGCCGAGTTCTACTCCACCCCGATCCGGGTGAGAAAGGGCGAGGAGTGGCAGCCGATCGACCTGACCCTGGTCGAAGAGGACGGTGTCATCAGGCCGAAAGCCTCCAGAGGTGATCTGAGGTTGTCCGACGGTGGTGACACCTCCCTGCTGAAGGTCAAGGGGGAGCGGGGACAGGCGTCGGTGTCGGCGCCAAGCAAACTGCCAAAGCCGGCGCTGAAGGGCAACACGGCGACCTATCCCGACGCCTACGGCCCGAACACAGACCTTGTTGTCTCTGCCACCCCGGAGGGCTTCCGGCAGGAGATTGTCATCAGGAAGCGGCCCAGGGAGCGGGCCGGCGTCACACTGCGAGTGCCGGTGAAGCCTGTCAATGGCATGTCGTATGTTCCTGGCAAAGGTGGCAAGGCCGCCACGCTCAGTGGGAAGGGTGTTCGTCCCGTCACCATCGACACAGTGCCCATGATTGATGCGAAAGCGGCGAAGAGTCCCGACCAAGGGCGGACATCTACCGCCGCTGTCACTGTTAAACAGACCGGAACGGACACCACACTTACTCTGACTCCCCACGCGGCGTTCCTGGCCAACCCGACTACCAGTTATCCAGTGACTGTGGTGGCCGCAGGCGACCCATGGACTGGCACAGGCATCGCCGGTGACACGTTTGTCAGCAGCATTAACTGGCCGAACGGTCTGGCCAACAGCACGATGGAACGCCTGGTCGCCGGTATGTCGAACTCGGGCACGCAGGGTTGGCGCTCTTTTGTCCGGTTCAACGTTGGCGGATCCCTGAGGGGCGCGACCGTCCACAACGCCGATCTGCGTCTGTGGAACTTCCGATCCAATACGTGCACGTCACAGATCGAGCCGGGAATCATTGTCCAGGCCATCGCCACGGACTGGGACATCGCCACTCTGACGAAGAGCAACCAGCCCCAGGTGACCACCGAAGGGCGAGTCGGTAACAAGGGCGCCTATTCCGACGACTGCAGCCGCGGTGAAGGTGAGCTGTACTACAGCATCGAGACGATGGTGCAGAACTGGATGGATGGCGTACCCGACTATGGAGTGCGCCTCAGCTCGGTTCTTGAGACAGAGTCCACGAACTGGCGCTACTACCGCAGCTACGAGTACGGCAACTACGACAGCACTACCCAGCCACGAGGTCCAGTCGTGTTCATCGAGTACACGCCGCCGGTTGAGACTGACACGGTGTACTGGGGTCTTCCCGAAGGTCCCATCACAGAGGAGTTGCTGGAGCGATACAAGGGAAACCTCACCGATCTGGGAGCTCCGCCTCCCGTTGTGAACCGCGCCCAGGCCATGGCCGAGGCTCGTGCAGCGGATGGTTACACCGAGACCGGCCCCGATGACATGGTGGTTCCGCCCGATCTGTCGGAAGAACAGATCACGGCGGATCTGGACCCCAATCGGCTCCCGTTCCAAATCCCTGAGGACGAACAGACGGCGACACCGACGCCCGACCCGACTCCAACCCCTACCCCGACGGATCCGCCGAACGAGCAGACGATTTCGTTACCGGTGCAGACAGATACATGGGTCGATGATCAGGGAACGGTTGGTCCTGATTGGCCCACCCTGTGGGCGGGCTCCTACGGTGACGGTCAGTTCAGGACCATCGAGCGGACATACCTGAAGTTCGACACGTCACCTCTTGCGGGCAAGAACATCGTCGACGCCAAGCTGGAGCTATGGAACACCCAGGCATACGGTTGCGGTGACAGCGCCTCAGGCATAGAGGCGCAACGTGTCACCGCCCCTTGGACCCCGGAGACACTGACCTGGACCAACCAGCCCTCGGCCGCCATCAGTGACGGAGCGGTGGCCAAGGATCCCGGCGGATGCTCTGGCGAGTCACCGAACGGTGGCGTGACCTGGACCTGGCCGGTGACCGGCATGGTGCGGGACTGGGCCTCGGGACAGAGCGATCACGGCCTACTGCTGCGCGGAGTTGATGAGTCCGCCTCCGCCCCGCAGTATGACCGCGGCTATCACTCCTCAGAATCTGGGGAGACGGAGGCCCATCCACCGGTGTTGAAGGTGACCTACACCGACGGCACGAGTGCCACGCCGACTCCGACCCCCACGACCACACCCACGTCTGGGTCGGATACGATACCTCCGACGGTGGTCGAGGTCAGTCCTGTCAACGAGACCCCCGACGTACCGCCGAACGCACCGGTGACGGTGACGTTCAGCGAGCCGGTCACCAACGCGCAACTCTCCCTGCTCGACGTCATCCGTGGGCAGAACACCCCAGGCACCGGGACGATGAACGCCACCAACACGGTGCTGACCTTCACCCCGAGCGAGCCGCTGAACGGTTTCTATACGGCGGAGATCAGCGGGGCCAAGGATGCCGCAGGCAACACGATGACCTCGTATTTGTGGATGTTCTCCACCGGAAACGGGCTGGCCGAACAGGCGAAGTCATCGGCGGCCTCGGCGAAGCCCGACACCAGGCCGACTGTTGGCAGGTTGTGGACGCGCCCGTTCACCACGAAGGACGGCATGACGCTCACGTCGACGACGACGCCGCATCTCATGGTGAAGGTCTCAAACCCCCTCCACCGTCGCTCGGCAGTCCACGTCGAAGTGGCCCATGACCCAAGGGCGTCGTCGCAGGGGAAGGGCTTGATCTGGTCCGGAACCGTAACGAACGTATCTTCGGGGTCTACGGGGAGCGTTCAAGTCCCGGTGGGGAAGCTGGCCCAAGGCTGGCAGGTGCGCTGGCGCGCCCAGGTAACCGTAGGTGACACTTCCGGCTCATGGAGTCCCTGGCACGGCTTCACCGTGACACAGGGAAGATCCAGAGAGAACGAAGCCGCTCTTTCCGGTGCCCCCAAACCCGAAGCTCAAGCGGCCTCGGGAGTCGAATTTAAATACGACAGGATCAAGAATCCTCAGGAGTGTCGAAATAATCCCTCCAGTAAGTACGTGGCTCCCGAGAACGGCCAGCCGGCCAGGAACGAGAAGGGGTACACGAGGAATCACTTCTCCTGGTGCATGACAGTCAAGCCGGCGGTTGTCCATGAGGTGGTGGACCGCCGTGGGAGACGGACCGTCACCGACGTCATGGGATTCGATGTCGTCATGATTGGGCGCACCTTCCAGGGCAGCCGCACAGCAGAGTTCGACGTTTATGTCGAAGACGTCCTTTTCCCCATGGGCAACCGTTACCAATCCAGATCGTTCATTCTTAGCATGACGGGAAGCGGAGACCCCAGCCCTAAGGCGTGCCAGTCGGTTGAGGGGGGAGGGTATCAGCGTTCCTACACGGGGAACCGGTACTACTGGCAAGGGAAAAACGTTTCATTCAAGTTCGAGTCGCTTGACACGGGATACTCACCTGGGCCGAACAATGTCGAGATAATCGGTCACTGCGTTACGCAACTGCAACTGCAGGAAGTTCTGTCGCCTGTAGGTAAGAACAGCAACGTTCCCAAGCAGGTCATTCGCTGCGACTCTGCCGACTATATACGCTGGTATGCGACAGGGTGCATCTTCGCACACGTCGTGCCGTCGCTGAAGCTACAGCAGTCTCGATTTCCGAACGCCTATAACCACATCTCCAAGGCTTTCCTCACCCCGGATCAAACGATCCCTAACGCCACAAGTATCGCGAGACTGTGGCCGTCCCATATTCCGCGGACCACCCCAAAGAAGATTCTCGGATTCACCAAGAAGGACGCCATTCACCGTCTCTGGCGTGACGAACCTCGGATAGACAGAAACAGATGGCGCTCGGAACAGGCATGCGCCTACACCTACAATCCCAACTGGGGTGGGGGAACCTCGTTCCCGTGGGACACCTCCAAACAGGAGTGCGACGAGTTCCCATTCGCAAGCACCTATGAAGGTTCCTGGGTCTGGTGGCAAAGGAACCCGCCTCAAGGAGACCCGTTCACATACTCCGCAGGCGCCAACTACACTGTTTCGTTGATCCCAAAGACGGAGAATCGGCAGTGGGGCTCGACTAAACTAGGTGGCCTTGGCCACTTCTATATGAACGATCGAATCCTCGATGAGGATGATTTCTTCATCCGGCTCTACAATTCCAATGAGCAGCGGGTCAACCCCGACTCTCAGTAAAATGAGGCGGCACCTCTGAACGTCCCTCCGGGGATGGCTCTGGTGCCCTAAGGCACTTGATGCTTCACGGAGTCCCGTGAAGCATCAAGTGTTTTTTGTGTGACACTAGGTGGAGGGCCAGAACTGAAGTAAATATGCCTCCAACCCCTCGGGGGGATATGCGTCTGAAGGCTCGCGGTCAAGTGGCCGGAAAACCGCCCGCACGCACCACTCCCGCATTTCTCCATGCAAATCCATGACCTTGCTGGATGGACGTCCTAGCGTCTGCACCAGGCGTAGCCGCCCTGAGCTGGAGAACAGGGTGGTAATTATGTCTTTCTTTCCTGCGCTCTCGTCGGCAGGGGGAGGGCCATCCCAGAGCTGCAACGTCACATCAACTACGTGATAGGTATGCGGACTCGTCAGGATGGCAAGGTTGGCAGTTGTAACGAACCAGGACTCCTCGCTCGCCTGTGCTGCGAGTTCTGTGATGGACGGATATCCCTCCGGCTGTCCGGAGGCGCCGTCGAGGTCTTCAAGCGAGAACTCCCCGCTCTCGACTTTTATCCTGTCCACGAGGCTTTCGATAAGTCGGACCATCGTCTTCCTTTGAACGCCGTATAATTTATGGTGCGTCGATTGTATGTCGTCCCGGTGTCATCAGGGGCCTTTCGGATGCGATCCCGCTGTGATGAGGTGTCGTAGCCGGTCATCCGTGCTCCACTCGCCGGACCGTACTTCGTCCATCGGCACCCCGTGCGGCAGACGGCAGACTCCGCGCGGATCATTCGAGCAGGTCGCAGAGGTTCTGTCCGAGGTCGTCGCCGACCAGGCGCAGGGCGGTCTCGGCGCGGGAGGCGAGGGCGATGGGGGAGATCCCGGTGGCCAGGTGGGCGTGGGTGAGGCGGTCGAGGGCCGCACCGACCAGCGGGGCCGTCACACGGAGGGTGGCGGGCAGCGCTACGCCCCCGGTCGAGCCGCCGTGCAGCACGATGTTGCGGCAGCGGTACAGCCGGCGCAGCGACACCT
The DNA here is from genome assembly GCF_040614315.1 of Streptosporangium sp. NPDC006007. Taxonomy (NCBI): domain Bacteria; kingdom Bacillati; phylum Actinomycetota; class Actinomycetes; order Streptosporangiales; family Streptosporangiaceae; genus Streptosporangium; species Streptosporangium sp. NPDC006007. Next base: position 129,522 of record NZ_JBEXUG010000004.1, read on the forward strand.
CCACGTAGCCGCGCACCCGTTCGAGCACCCGTCTCTCGTCGGCGAGCAGCTCGCGCAGGCGCAGCACCGACGCGACGTCGCTGCCCGTCCGCCAGGAACGGACCAGCGGCAGGGAGCTCCGGTTCCGCAGCTCGGCGGCGATGACCGCGGCGCGGTCGCGGTTGGAGACGCAGGCGCCGAGGCGGGCGGCGAGATCGTCGCCCTTCACCTCGCGGATCCGGTGGGAGAGCGCGGTGAGTTCGGCACGCGGCCACGAGGCGGAGACCAGGGCGGCGGCCCGGGTCGCCGCCACCGCCTTTCCCCGCTCGTCGGGGTCGCGCGCCTCGGTGAGCAGTGACTCCAGGGCGGCCCAGCCTCCGGCGAGCGCGGGGGCGAGCGGTCCGTGGTTGAGTCCGGAGGCGATCTCCAGGGCGTCGTCGACCGTGCTCCTGGCCTGCTCTCCGAAGCGCTGCACCTCACCGCCGACCACGTAGAGCTGGCGTTCCGCGGCCAGCGACAGCACCTGGGCTCCTCGCGCGGGCTGCTGCAGCGGCACGGGTTTCGTCTCTCCCGCCACGTAGGCGTCGCCGAGAGGGAGGACGGGGCCACCTGCGGCGAACCTGGCCCTGGCCTGCATCCGATCGACCAGGTCGGAGACGGTCTCCACCGCGCGCGTCGAATCTCTCGCCTCGACGGTGAAGACCAGCGAGCCCACGGTTCGCTCCGGCGGTGTGAGTCCCGCCTCCGCGATCAGCGCCCGCGTCTCGTCGGCCGTCCGCCAGTGGGGCAGGTGCGCGGCCAGCTCCTCGTGCCGGTGCAGCGCGTGGAAGGGGACGACGACGCTCCAGCCGCGTGGCGGCCTGGCGAGCAGGGAGGCCGCCTCGGAGAGCAGATCGACGGCGGACAGGTTCTGCCGCCCGTCGCGCAGCCACCGCTGCAGCCCGGCGAGGCTGTGCCCGCTGTCCAGCAGGTGGGCGGCGACGGCCCTGGCGACCAGCTCCGGCTTCGGCGGTTCGTCGACGGCGACGCAGGCGGCCCAGCGGTCCAGATAGCCGGGACGGCCGACGTCGATGAGGTGGCGCAGCTTACGGCGCCCCTCGCTGGCGATCGTCAGGGTGGTCTTGACGCACTCCTGCAGCTCGCGCCGGTAGGGCTTGGAACCCAGCGCGGGGTCGCCGCCCAGCAGGCGCTCCAGTGCCTGGCGCTGCCAGTCGACCGCGCTCTGCGACAGGACCTTCCGGTCGACCCAGACACCCGCCTCGTGCAGCTCCTCCAGGGCGAGGAAGGAGCCTGTGTCCCACAGCCTGCGGGTCCAGGGGGTGGTGACGCCGGTGAAGTCGAGCAGGCGGGTGGTGATGTGCCGGGAGTAGGCGGACCTGGGGTCACGCCCGGCGGGGGTCGCGTTCATGGCGGTGCGGCCTCGGGACGGAGGGGGAGGTGGGGGAGAAGTAAAGAGGGCGCGGTCCGGAGACCGCGCCCTCGGGGGCATGAAGCCCCGGTTAAGCCTGTGCTCGCTTACGCGACTCCTCGAATATACCCCTCCTCACGATGATCGACCGCGATTTTCCGGCGAAGTCCCGGGTGCGGCCTCGCGCTCCGGCGGACGAGCAGGGAGAAGACCGCGAGTCCGGGGTCTCAGGGGGATCGGGTCATCCTCCGGCGAGCTGGAACCAGACCACGCGTCCGGCCGGGGTCTCGTACCAGCCCCAGGCCGACGACAGCTCGTGGACCAGCCAGAGGCCCCGGCCCCCGCCGCTGCCGGCGTTCACGCCGGGGCGCAGTCGTGGCTCGTGCCCCTTCGATCCGGCGTCGAGCACGTCGATGTGGAGCGTTCCATCGTGGGTGGCGATCGAGACGCTCACCCGGCCGCCGGGGACGCGGCCCGAGTCGGAGTGCCGTACGGAGTTCGTGACGAGTTCGGTGACGAGCAGCAGCGCGTCGTCGGCCTGGGGGTGGCCGATGCCCTCCAGCAGGTGGCGGACGTAGCGCCTGGCCTGGGGGACGGACGCCACCTTCGCCGGGAGGTCGACCTGTCCCAGCAGCCCCGACGACGCCCTCACCGCGCCACCTCCGCGATCCACCGGAAGACCTCCCGCGCCTCGGCCGGGGTGTTCGGGGAGCGGCCCCGGTCCCAGGTGAAGGCCGAGGTACGGCCCCGTCGCGCGCTCCTGATCGTCGTCCGTCCCGAGGGTGCGAAGACCACCAGGCTCGGCCGCCCGCCCAGCGGGAACCTGACCGTGGCGTCGAACCCGAACTCGTCCAACTCCCACGCCAGCCTCACCAGATAACCGCCCCACCCTTCGAGAGTGCTCGCCCTCATCCGCCCGCCCTTCGGAGATCTTGGAAGCGTCCACCGGAGCCACTGATGTCACGCTTCATGGTCGATTGATTACTCTCGGTGCCTAGTGTGCATGCCCTTAGGTCCTCCGGCAACAAGAATCAAAATGAACTTCGTGCATGTTGATGAGTGAAGATCATTGGGGCAGACTTGCCGAAGCTTGGCTACGCATAGGAGTCGAATGACCACCCAACGAAGTCCATCGGTTCGTAGGAGGCGTCTCGCAGCGGAGCTGCAACGCCTTCGCAAGGAGACGGGGGTCACGCGAGAGCAGGTCGCTGAACATGCCGGTTGCTCGCCGGTCACCGTCACACGGATCGAATCCGCCACGAGCGCCGCCACCGTCGCTCTCGTGGCCATGATGCTCGATCTCTACGAGGTCGCTGGTGAGCGCCGGGAAGCACTGCTCCAACTGGCGCGCGACGCGCGCAAGCGTGGCTGGTGGTACAAGGTCTCCGAGGCGATCCCCGAATGGGTTCAGAGCTACGTGGGGCTGGAAGAGGAGGCGGCTACCTTCCAGGAGTATCAGCCCGAGTTCGTACCCGGCCTACTCCAGGGCGAGGGTTATGCGCGGGCTGTCATGAAGTCCGCCCCCGTGCTGCCGCCAGAGGAAGAGCTGGAGCGACGGCTCTCAATCCGGATGAAGCGACAGGAGCGAGTTCTGGAGCGGGCGGACCCACCCAAGATGTGGTTCATCCTCAACGAAGCGGTCATCCGACGACCAGTTGGGGGAGCGGAGACGATGCGTGATCAACTCCAGCGGCTGATCCACCTCTCCGAGACGAACCACGTCACGATCCAGATTCTCCCCTTTGCCGTTGGCGTTCACCCTGCAATGGACGGTGGGTTCACGATCCTGAGTTTCCCCAAGCCGTCCGACCCCGACACCGTGTACGTTGAATATTGGCAGGGAAGTGTCTATTTGGAAGATCCGTCAGAAGTAGACGCATACGTCTTGCTTTTCAACCATCTACGTGCACGGGCCCTCGGGCCGGACCAGGCCCGGAACTTGATCGCGCAAGCTGCGCGAGAAATGTGACCGAACGGAGAAGGGCATCGAAGATGGATCTTTCCCATGTGATCTGGCGGAAGTCCAGTCGGAGTAACGCCAACGGCGGCCAGTGCGTCGAGGTCGGCATCTGGCGCAAGAGTTCCTTCAGCGGTAATGGTCAGAACTGTGTTGAGGTCGCGCTGACCGACGAGCTTGCCGAAGCCAAGTATGGAGATCTAGCCTCCCTCTTCCTTGTCCGTGACTCCAAGGACCCCAGGGGGCCGGTGCTGGCATTTACCCCGTCCGGGTGGGATGCCTTCCTGGGAGGCGTCAAGCAGGGGGAGTTCGACGATCTGGTCTGACCGTTATGGCGGTACGGCGTTGGCCGTTTTGCTGATGGCCGTACCGTCGAGTGAGACCTGACCGCAGGCCGTCTCCCAGGACTGTCATCCCTGTCCCCTGCGCGCCCATATTGTTATCAGGCTGGCTCGGCACACCGTGTCGAACTTGTCGGATCGGCGGTGCATCATGGCACTTCGTGGTGCACGCCGGTACGGACAGTGGCCGGCCGCCGGTGACGGGACGCGAAGGGTGGGGTGCAGGTGTCGGTTATCTCCGCCGTACTGCTCAAGGATCTCCAGAAGCAGGCGGCGCGTGTCGCCGACGACCTGCGTGAGCAGGCGAGCCGGGTCCCGGAGATCGGTGACCGGCTGACGGAGATGCACCGCGCAGCCAAGGGCATCGGCCGGACCGGTGAGAGCTGGAACGACTGGCTCACCGCCCAGTGCGCCCAAGCCGCCAGCTCCTGGGTGATCGCCTGCGCCTTCATCCGCTTCTGCGAGGACAACGACCTCACCGCCAACCGCTGGATCGCCTCCCGCGACGCCGCCGGGCACGCCACCTCCGAGGCGGCCGACGCCGAGGCCGCCTGGATCCAGCGCAACCCCCGCGAGACGGCCCGCGAGTGGCTGCGCGTGTCCTTCACCTGGCTCCGCTCCACCCGGGCCGGGCACGCGCTCTTCCCCGACACCGACTTCGTCTGGTGGTGGGACATCTCCGCCGACCAGGCCGAGGAACTGATCGCCGTCTTCCGGCGACGCGACGCGGACGGCGTACGGCTGGCGCACGACGAGTTCTACAGTGCCGATCTGGACACCCGCTTCCTCGGTGACCTCTACCAGGACCTGTCCGAGCACATCCGCAAGCGCTACGCCCTGCTCCAGACCCCGGTCTTCGTCGAGGAGTTCATCCTCGACCGTGTCCTCGACCCGGCTCTCAAGGATTTCGGCCTCGAAGGATTCAAGCTGATCGACCCGACGTGCGGATCAGGCCACTTCCTCCTTGGAGCGTTCGATCGACTCCTGGAGGAGTGGAGCACATACAAGCCCGGGCTGGAACAGCGGGTGCGGGCGCAGAAGGCACTCGACGCCATCCATGGCGTCGACATCAACCCGACCGCGACGGCGATCACGAAGTTCCGGCTGATGGTGGCGGCGTTGAAGGCATGTGAGGTTACCCGCCTCGACGCTCCGGACGCGCTGGCGCTCGATCTCAACATCGCGACGGGCGACACGTTGCTGTACGGCGGAGGCAAATCCGGCGGCGGGCGTCAGATGACCCTCGACGTCGTGGACAACGACCCGCTCGCCTCGCATCTTTACGACTGGGAAGACGTCGACCACTTCCCGGGCATCCTCGACTACAGCCGTTACCACGTCGTCGTCGGCAACCCGCCCTACATCACGGTCAAGGACAAGGCGCTCAACGAGGCCTATCGGAAACGGTATAAGACATGTGCGGGTACGTATGCCCTGTCAGTTCCATTTGCAGAGTTGTTTTTCCGGCTCGCGGTTAGGGATGACGAACAGCCGGGATACGTTGGGCAGATCACCTCAAACTCGTTCATGAAGCGGGAGTTCGGTAAGAAGCTGATCGAGAGTTTTTTTGCCGAGAAGATCGATCTAACGCATGTCATCGATACTTCAGGCGCCTATGTTCCAGGACATGGTACGCCGACGGTGATTCTGATGGGAAAGAACAGATCTTGGAATCGTCTTGGTGAGATTCGCGCTGTCCTTGGAGTTCGCGGCGAACCTTCTCAGCCTAAAGATGCAGGACAAGGACTGGTTTGGCGATCGATAATTGAATATATAGATCAGCCTGGAGTGGAGACCGATTATGTCTCTGTTATTGATCTACCCCGTCGTCGACTCGAAGTCCATCCATGGTCTTTGTCTGGCGGCGGATCTGGAGATCTTAAGAGATTGCTTGAATTGAATTCCGGTAGCCTCTTAAAGGATAAGTCAAGGCGAATCGGTTTTATAGGAATGACGCATGCTGATGATGTGATGCTGATTCCCGATAGAGCTTCTTGGCGGGCTAAGCTTGAGCCTGACGCTTTCCCTTCTGTTGGTATCGGCGAGCAGGTTCGCGATTACACTTGTGAAAGTAGTCTTGTCGTCTTCTTTCCATATGGTAAGGGCGGCACTCTCATTGATCTGGCCAGCTGGCCAGCTGTGGATCGATGGCTATGGTCCTACCGTACTGAGCTTGGTAGTCGTATCACATTCGGAAAGAATACGTACTTTGCTGAAGGGCGACCATGGCATGCATGGCATCAGCTACCAAAAGATGAAGGCACTCATCCTTGGTGTCTAACATTGGCGTTTGTTGCGACGCATAATCATTTTGTGCTAGATCGAGGCGGAAAGGTGTTCAAGCAGTCCGCACCGGTCATCAAGTTGGCGGCAAGTGCTACTGTAGACGACCATTTGCGTCTGCTTGGACTCCTTAACTCCTCCACCGCCTGCTTCTGGCTCAAGCAGGTTAGTCAGCCTAAGGGCGGCAGTGGGATTGGCCGTGGCATTCAAGACGAGGAGTGGGAGAACCGATACGAGTTCACCGGAACCAAGTTGCAGGAGTTTCCCCTGCCCGGCGATTCGCCGTTGAAGCGGGCTCGTCGGCTCGATGCGCTTGCTCAGGAACTGGCCTTAACCATCCCGCAGGCTGTGTGCGCGCAAGCCGCACCGTCCCGTGGCGCTCTTGCTGAGGTTTGGAAGCGGTATGAGGCAATTAGGGTCGAGATGATCTCCGTCCAGGAAGAGTTGGATTGGGAGGTCTACAAGCTCTATGGCCTCCTTAACGAGGACCTGACCTACACCGGCGATGACCTACCTGGGCTAGAGCTCGGGCAACGAGCGTTCGAAATCATCCTTGGGACCAAACTCCTCGATGGTGAGACCGAGACCCAGTGGTTTGCGCGGCACGGCTCTACGCCGATCCGGGACATTCCTTCCCACTGGCCGGAGGCATATCAGGATCTCGTTCGGCGGCGGATCGAGATTATCGAGGACAAGCCGCTGATGAACCTTGTCGAAACCCCGGAATGCAAGCGCCGGTGGGTTGCCAAGCCGTACGAGAAGATGCGGGCCGAGGCCCTGCGGGACTGGCTGCTGGACCGGCTTGAGGACGAGAAGCTCTGGATTGTCAACGAGGCGCCCAGGACGCTCACCGTCGCCCAGCTCGCGGACCTCGTCCGGACCGACGCCGACTTCCGGCAGGTCATGGACCTCTACGTCGGCCGTCCCGACTACGACCTCACCTCCGAGCTGGTCGCCCTGCTCAAGGATGAGCACGTCCCCTACCTCGCCGCGCACCGCTACTCCGCCACCGGCCTGCTCAAGCGGCAGGACTGGGAGGACGTCTGGGCGTTGCAGCGCAGGGAGGACGCGGGGGAGAAGGTGGAGATCCCGGTCCCGCCGAAGTACGCCCCCAAGGACTTCGCGAACGTCTCCTACTGGAAGCACCGGGGCAAGCTCGACGTGCCCAAGGAGCGGTTCGTCGGCTATCCCGGCGCGCAGCGGGAGAACGACGCGACCTCCGTCTACGGCTGGGCGGGCTGGGACCACCTCAGGCAGGCCACCGCGCTGGCCAACATGATCATCGAGCGGAGCTACCCGGCCGACGACGAGCGGGCCGTGCCGCTGCTCGCGGGCCTGGCCGAGCTGGAGCCGTGGCTGCGCCAGTGGCACGGCGAGTACGAGGACCTCTACGCCGGCTCGCCCGCCGAGTACTTCACCGGATGGCTGGAGGCCCAGCTCGCCGAGCGAGGCCTGACCCGTGAGACGCTTGCCGCTTGGCGCCCCGAGGCCAGACGACGTGGCGCGAGAACCGTGAAGAGGGAGGGCTGAGGGCATGGCGACTCCGCTCAGGGACGTCCTCTACATCAGCGAGGAGCTGAGCGCGAACGACTTCGTGCTCAGGCTCAGCGACGGCGTCTCCCAGGTCAAGGCGACCCTGGAGAACTATGTCGTCACGCCGCAGCTCGCCGATGCCTTCGACGCCGCGCTGTCGCTGGTGAAGGGCGCGCTGGAGAAGAACACCAGCGACGCGGCGTTCCTGCACGGCTCGTTCGGCTCCGGTAAGAGCCACTTCATGTCGGTGCTGCACGCCATCCTCAAACACGACCCCGACGCCCGGGGTCTGCGCGGCCTGGAGCCGACGATCGCCAAGCACGACCGGTGGCTGGCCGGGCGGAGGATCCTCTGCCTGACCTACCACCTGGTCGGCGCCGAGACGCTGGAGGCCGCCGTGCTCGGCGGCTATGTCGAGCAGATCCGCCACCTGGAGCCGGGGGCGTCGCTGCCCGAGGTGCACAGCACCGACGGCCTCTTCACCGACGCCGACAACCTCCGGGCCCGGCTCGGGGACGAGACGTTCTTCGCCGGGCTCGGACAGATGTCCGACCCTCGCTGGGGCGGGCTGGCGACCGGCTGGAACGCCGACTCCTACGTGGCGGCACGCCGGGCGCCGGTGGGCGACGCCACGCGGGGCAGTCTGGTCTCCGCGCTCGTCGGGGCCTACTTCACCGGATACACGCGCGGCGCGTCCTACCTCTCGCTGGACGAGGGCCTGGAGGTCGTCAGCGCCCACGCCAAGCGGCTCGGCTACGACTGCGTCGTGCTCTTCCTCGACGAGCTGGTGCTCTGGCTCGCCTCGCGCAGCTCCGACCCCGCCTTCGTCGGCAGGGAGGGTTCCAAGGTCGCCAAGCTCGTCGAGTCGGCCTCCAGCCACCGCGCGCTGCCGATGGTGTCATTCGTCGCCCGCCAGCGTGACCTGCGCGACTTCCTCGGCACGAACATCCCCGGCGCGGAGAAGCACGCCATCGGCGAGACCTTCCGCTGGTGGGAGGACCGCTTCAACCGGGTCACGCTGGAGGACCGCAACCTCCCGGTGATCGTCAAGCGCCGCCTGCTGAAGGAGCGGCCCGGGGCCGAGGGGGTGCTGGAGGGCGCCTTCGTCAAGGTGACCCGCGAGCCCAAGGTGTGGAACGTCCTGCTGGAGGGCCCGGACGGCTCCTCCGACGCGGCGGCGTTCCAGCACACCTACCCCTTCTCCCCGGCGCTGGTCTCCACCATGGTCGCGCTGTCCGGCCTGCTCCAGCGCGAGCGCACGGCGCTGCGCACCATGGCCGAGCTGCTGCGGCGCGGCCGTGGCGAGCTGACGATCGACGACATCATCCCGGTCGGCGACGTGTACGACGTGCTGATGGACTCCGGCGTCGTGCCGCTCACCGACGACATGAAGCAGCACTTCACCAACGCGCGCACGCTGTACGAGGACAAGCTGCTGCCCCGGCTGCTGGCCAAGCACCGGCTCGATTCGGCGGAGGCCGCCGGCGGGCTGCCACGCACCCACCCGTTCGTCACCGACGCCCGCCTGGTGAAGACCGCCCTGCTGGCCGCGCTCGCCCCCGGTGTCCCGGCGCTCGGCGCGCTCACCGCGCAGAAGCTCGCCGCGCTCAACCACGGCACCATCGCCACCCCGCTCAAGGGCATGGAGGCCCAGCGGGTCCTGGCGCTCTTCCGCGACCTGGCCGCCTCCGGGGTCAGCGAGATCCACCTCGCCGACGACCCGGCGAACCCACTGATCAGCGTCCAGCTCGCCGGGGTCGACTACGAGAGCGTGCTGGAGCGGGTCCTCAACCAGGACACCAAGGGCGAGCGCCGCCGTCTCGTCCGTGAGCTGATCTTCGAGTCGCTCGGCGTGAGCCTGTCGTCCGACACGATCAGCGGCGCCTACACCCACTCCTTCGTCTGGAGAGGCAGCCGCCGGGTCGTCGACATCGTCTACGGCAACATCCGCGACGAGGACGAGCTGGACCTGAACGCCCTGTTCGCCGACGGCGAGCGCTGGAAGCTGGTCATCGACTTCCCCTTCGACGACACCGGCCACGGCCCCGGCCACGACCTCGCTCGCTTCGAGAAGCTGGAGCGCGAGGGCGTCGAGAGCAGGAGCGTGGCGTGGATCCCCGCGTTCTTCACCCAGGAGCGCGAGCGCGACCTCGGCGAGCTGGTGGCGCTGCGCTACCTGCTGGCCTCCAACGACCGCTTCGAGCAGAACGCCAGCAACCTTTCCCTGCAGGACCGCGCCGCCGCCAAGGCCCTCCTCCTCAACCGGAGGGACACCCTGGAGGCCAAGATCAAGCAGGTCATCCAGCAGGCGTACGGCGCGGCGAAGCGTGAGCCCGCCGACATCGACACCACCCAGGGGCACAGCGCGCTCTTCGCCACCCTGGAGCCCCGGCTCAACCTCGGGGCGCCCGTCGGGGCGCGGCTGGCGGACTGCCTGCTTCACCTGCTCGACCAGATGCTCAGCTCGCAGTACCCCGACCACCCGAAGTTCGCGGGTGAGGTCCGCAAGCCCGAGACGGCCCTCGTGCTGCAGTACCTCGACAACGCGGCGGCCGACGAGTCGCGGCGCGTCCCCATGGCGCCCAAGGACCGCGAGACGATCCGCAAGGTCGCCAACCCGCTCGGCGTCGGTGAGGCGCTGGAGAACGCCTTCCTGTTCAACGCCGACACCTTCCCCTGGCGCAGGCGTTTCACCCAGCGCGCCGCCCAGGACGGCCTCGACGAGGTCATCGGCGTCGACCGGCTGATCGAGTGGCTGGACCAGCCCCAGCCACGCGGCCTGGACGTCTCCACCCGGGGTCTGGTCATCGCGGCCTTCGCCCTCGACCAGGACCGCGAGTGGTTCCACAACGGTGCCTCCGTGGCCAGACCGCCGCTGGAGCGCATCGACGGCGGCTACGAGCTGCGCCTGCCCCGCCTGCCCGACGAGACGACCTGGCGCAGGGCGGTCGACCGCGCGGCGAAGATCTTCGGTGTGCACGTCACGTCGCTGAGGACGGCGGCCAACGTCAACCGCCTCGCCTCCGACGTCCGAGAGCAGGTCCGCGAGCTGCAGACCCCCGCCAGGGAACTCGTCACCGTCCTCAACGCCCACCGCGACGTCCTCGACCTGACCGAGAACTCCGGCCGGCTCTCCACCGCCCAGGACGTCGCCTCGCTGGTCGCCAGGCTTCTCGGCGAGAGCGACGCCGCCGACCTCACCGAGGCGCTCGCGGACGCGAAGACCTCGGTCGTGGAAGAGGTTCTCGCCAAGTCGCTGAAGTCCGCGCGGGACGTCGTGGCGCGTCTGGAGGACATGGACTGGGGCCTGCTGGACGCCGTCGCCTCCATGTCCCACGACCCGCAGGCCGTCTCGACGCTGCGACACCTCCGAGACGTGGCGGCCCACAACGAGTTCCAGGTGTCGCTGGGGCCGGTGCTGGGAGAGACGCGGCGCACGGCTCAGATGATCCTGGCGAGACAGGCCAGAGTCGTCCCGCAGCCGCAGCCGCAGCCGCAGCCGCAGCCGCAGCCGCAGCCGCCCGCCGACCTCTCATCCTCCGGTTCGGCCGTGCCCGCGGGCCGGACCTCCGACCGGTCCGTCGTCGTGCCCGTCGACCCGGGCAACGGCAACGGCGCGGTGCCCGCGGCGAGCGGGTCGGCCACCGTCGGAGCCGCGCGGATCGCCGAGCTCCTGGAGGAACTGCGGGCCTTCGCGGGCCGGCATCCCGACGCGGAGATCACCGTTACCTGGAGCGCGCGCACGTGAGCGAGATCCGCCCGAACCTGGCCGCGGCGACCCCGCCACTGGTCCGCACGATCGTGCGCGACCTGCGGAGATCCGGCAGCAGGAAGCACGTGGTGGGCATCCAGGCCCGCCCCGAGTGGGCGGGTGACCAGGAGTTCCCCGTGGACGACAGGCCCGTGCGGGTCGAGGTCTGCCCCTCCCCGCTCGCCATGCGTGAGGCGATGCTCCGGCACGGCGACGGCTACCTCGTCGTCCTGACCGACCTCGACGACGCCGACCTCGGCATCGGGATCCGTGCGCACCTGGCCAGGGGACGGCTGGTCACGCTGCGGCCCTGGGACATGCTCAAGCAGTCCTTCGAGGCACGGGACGTCGACCCGCTGCTGCTCGACGAGGGATGGGCCGCCGGAGCCCTGGCCCGCTGGGAGCCGGCCGACGGCTGGCCGAAGGCGCCCGGAGGCACGCTCACCCGCGACCACGCCCTCGGCCATCTCGCCTCCGCGGTATTCGGCGCCTGCCCGAACGGCAACCGTTACGTCTCGCCCGCCCACCCCGACGCGCTCGGACTGCTGCGCTGGAGTCTCGACCCGGTCGCCGTCAACCGGGTCACCTCGCTCCCGGTCGACATCCGCGAGGGGCTCGCCGACTGGCTGAGCGAGGTCACCGGGGTCGCCGGGACCTGGACGCTGCGCGCCGCCGAAGCCGGGCACGGAGGCGACGCCGTACCGCTGGCGCTGGTCGCCGGTCTGCTGTGGGGTGACGCGCGGGCCGCCGCGGAGGCTCGCGGACTGGTCAGGGCCAGGGTCGGCGGGGCGGACCTGCCCGCGGAGCAGGCCCAGGTCTGGGCGAGGGCGGCGGACGCGCTGATCGGCCAGCTCGACCACTCGGACAGCCTGCTGGAGCGGGCCGAGGCGCTGCTGAAGGAGTTCAACGCGGAGAAGCTCCTCGTCAACTCCACCCTCCTGCCCGGCTCCTACACGCTGCGGCTGCGCGCCTTCGCCACCGCGCTGCGGCGATGCCTCCCGGTTCCCGACGCCGGGGCGCTGGAGCAGCTCGAGAAGGCACACGCCACGCTCGTCGCGCACGAGCTGGCCGGGTTCAACGGCCGTACGAACGCGGCGCGGATGGCACTGCGGCTGGTCCGCTGGCTGGCCACCCCGGACGAGCCGGCCGCCACCCTCGCCGACGCCCTGCACGACCAGGTCAGGGCGGGCTCCTACGTGGAGTGGGCCTTCCGGCGGGTGGACGACATCGACGACAGGGTCGCCGCGGTCTACCGGGAACTGCTGGCCGCCGTCGCGGCCCGTCGAGGCGAACGCGACCGTAGGCTGGCGGATCATCTGGCCGTCGCGGTGGCAGCCGACAGCGACCCCGGAACCCTGGTTCCGATCGAGTCCGCGCTCGGCACGCTCGTGCGCCCGCTGGGCCGGTCGCTCCTCGTCGTCCTCGACGGCATGTCCGCGGGCGTCCTCGCCGAGCTGGCCGACAGCCTCGCGGGGAGGCGGTGGACCGAGCTGGTCGACTCCTCCCTCGGGCATAGGCGGGTGCTGCTCCCCGCCCTGCCAACCGTCACCGAGGCGTGCCGTACCAGCCTGCTCACCGGGGCACTGCACACCGGCGGTCAGTACGACGAGAAGACGGCCTTCCCCGGCGCGGTCGGCGACACGCAGGCCAGGCTGTTCCACAAGGACGACCTGCGGGCCCCTGACGGGCACGCCCTTCCTCCGGCGGTGAAGTCGGCGATCGAGGGGCCGGCCAGGGTGATCGGTCTCGTGCTCAACGACGTCGACGACTCGCTGGACAAAATGGATCCGACCGTCGAATGGAAGGTCGAGCGGGTGCGGCGTCTGTCGGCCCTGCTGGACAGCGCCCGCACCGCCGGGCGGCTGCTCATTCTCACCTCCGACCACGGCCACGTGGTGGAACGCGGCAGCACGCTGCGCTCCGGCACCGGTTCCGAGTCTGGGCGCTGGCGCCCCGGCAAGGTTCCGCCGTCGGACGGGGAGACCCTCTTCAGAGGCAGGCGGGTCCTGCTGGGAGGAGGGGGCGTCGTGCTTCCCTGGCGGGAGGACATCCGTTACGGCCACAAGCGCGCCGGTTACCACGGCGGCGCGTCCGGGGCCGAGGTCGCGGTGCCGTTCGCGGTGTTCAGCGCCACCTCCGTGGACGAGGTCGCCGGGTGGCGCCCCGCTCCGGCCCAGGAGCCCGCCTGGTGGAACAGCGCGGTCACGATCCGCCGGGGGGCGACGCTCGAACCGCCTCCCTCGAAGGCCCCCGACGGCCAGGCCGAGCTGATCGGTTTCGAGGAGATGGTCGCCGCTCCTTCCCGGCCAGGCTGGGAACGTTTCCTCGACGACCTCCTGGCCTCCGAGCTGTACGCCGCGCAGCGGGCCCGCGCAGGCAGGGCAGCCCCGGACGACGCACGCGTCCGCGCCGTGCTCGCCACGCTGCTCGCCCACGGGGGCCGCCTGCACGAGAGCACCCTCTCGGCGGTGGCGGAGGTTCCCGCCGCGCGGTTGAGAAACGTGCTGGCAGCGGTCCGCAGAGTGCTCAGCGTCGACGGCTACGATCCGGTAAGTTACGGCCTCGACGAGGTGACGGTTGAACTGGACACCGGCCTGCTCGCCGAGCAGTTCGGGGTCGCCAAACCGTGAAGGGCAGGGCGGGCCGTGAGGTCCGCCGCAGGTCGCGAGGTGCGGTGCGGGCCGTGAGGGCAGGGGCAAGCAGTGAAGGTCAGTGAACGCCGCCGCCGCGAGGTGATCGACGCCCTGCGGCGCGGGACTGTTCCCTCGGCGGGGCTCGACCTGCTCGCCGTTGGGCTCGATCGCTTCACCGGTGCGCTGGACGCCGAGCTGGACACGGCGGTCCAGGGTGGCTCCGTCTTCAAGGCGGTTCGCGGGGAGTACGGCTCGGGCAAGACGTTCTTCGCCCGGTGGCTGGCCGAGCGGGCCAAACAGCACGGTATGGCCGTCGCCGAAGTGCAGATCTCCGAGACCGAGACGCCGCTGCACCGGCTGGAGACCGTCTACCGGCGGCTCTGCGAGAACCTGTCCACGGCCGAGTTCCCGCCGAGCGCGCTGCGCTCGATCGTCGACGCGTGGATGTTCACGCTGGAGGAGGACGCGCTGTCCGCCGGTGTGTCCGAGTCGGACTCCGCCGCCCTGGACCAGGCCGTTGAGTCGCTGCTGGAGAAGAGGCTGGCCGAGGTCAGCCGGTCGGCACCCACTTTCGCCGCGGCGCTGCGCGGTTACCGTACGGCGGTCGCCGCGGGAGATCCGGCGACCGCCGAGGGCGTGCTCGCCTGGCTGGGCGGGCAACCGCATGTGTCGGCGTCGGCCAAACGGTCGGCCGGGGTGCGCGGAGACCTGGACCACTTCGGCGCGCTGGGCTTCCTCCAGGGACTGCTGACGGTCCTGCGCGACTCCGGCCATCCCGGGCTGCTGCTCGTTCTGGACGAGGTCGAGACGTTGCAGCGCGTCCGCTCCGACGTCCGGGACAAGGCGCTGAACGCGCTGCGGCAGCTTGTCGACGAGATCGACTCCGGCCGGTTCCCCGGACTCTACGTGCTCGTCACCGGAACCCCGGCGTTCTTCGAGGGACACCAGGGCCTGCAACGCCTGCCCCCGCTGGCCTCCCGGCTGGCGACCGACTTCACCACCGACCCGCGCTTCGACAACCCGCGTGCCGTGCAGATCCGGCTGCCGGGCTTCACCCGGGAGGGCCTGCTGGAACTGGGGGGCAGGGTCCGCGACCTCTACGCCGTGGGCGCCTCCCCCCGCGTCCCCGACCTGGTCGACGACGACTACGTCGCGTTGCTGGCGGAGGCGGTCGCGGGTTCGCTCGGAGGCAAGGTCGGTGTCGCCCCCCGGGTCTTCCTGAAGAAGCTCGTGGGAGACGTCCTGGACCGGGTCGATCAGTTTCCCGACTTCACTCCCCGTGAGCACTACCGGCTCACCGTCGGTACCGCCGAGCTCAACGAGGTCGAGCGCAACGCGATGTCGGTCGACGACGTCGAGCTGGACGTCCTTTGAGCGCGGACGACCTCCACCCCGTCGTCCTGCACCACATCGTCAACACCCTGGGCTGGCCGGGGCTGCGACCGCTACAGGAGGCGGCGGTCGAGCCGCTGATCGCCGGCTCGGACGCCCTGCTGCTGGCCCCAACCGCCGGAGGAAAGACCGAGGCGGCGATGTTCCCCCTGCTCAGCCGGATGGCCTCGGCCAACTGGCGCGGGATGTCCGTGCTCTACGTCTGCCCGATCAAGGCACTGCTCAACAACCTCCTGCCGCGTCTGGAGGGCTACGCGAGCTGGACCGGCCGCCGTGTCGCGCTCTGGCACGGTGACGTCTCCGGCACCCGGCGCAAGCAGATCCTGCGCGACCCGCCGGACATCCTGCTTACCACGCCCGAGTCGATCGAGTCGATGCTGGTCAGCGTGAACGTCGACCACCGGCAGTTCTTCGAGGGACTGCGGGCCATCGTGGTCGACGAGGTCCACGCGTTCGCCGGCGACGACCGGGGCTGGCACCTGCTGGCCGTGCTGGAACGGCTCACCCACCTGATCGGCCGGCCGGTCCAGCGCGTCGGCCTGTCGGCCACCGTGGGCAATCCGGCCGAACTGCTCGCCTGGCTCCAGGGGTCGGGGAAGGGGAGTAGACCGGGGAAGGTCGTGGCCCCGGAGGCGGTCGCCGTACCGTCGCGGACACCCTCCGGTGACGTCCAGCTCGACTACGTCGGGTCGGTGTCCAACGCCGCCGCGCTCGTCGCCACGCTGCACCGGGGCGAGAAGCGGCTGGTCTTCTGCGACTCCAGGCGGCTGGTCGAGGAAGTCGGTCACGCGCTGCGCGCCCGGGGCGTCACCACGTTCCTGTCCCACGCGTCGCTGTCGGCGGACGAGCGCCGCCAGTCCGAGCAGGCGTTCGCCGAGGCCCGGGACTGCGTCATCGTCGCCACCTCCACACTGGAGCTCGGCATCGACGTCGGCGATCTCGACCGGGTGATCCAGCTCAACGCGCCGTCCACGGTCGCCTCGTTCCTCCAGCGGATCGGCCGTACAGGGCGAAGACCCGGAACAGTCCGCAACTGCCTGTTCCTCGCGCTGGACGAGGAGTCGCTGCTACGGGCCGCCGGGCTCCTGCACCTGTGGGGACAGGGGTTCGTCGAACCGGTCGTCGCGCCCGCCGAGCCCCGGCACATCGTCGCGCAGCAGATCCTCGCGCTCTGCCTGCAGGAGCGCCGCGTCGGCGACCGGACCTGGCAGGAGTGGTGGAACGGCCTCGGCCCGTTCGGCCCGCAGGCCACCGTGATCCTCAGGCACCTGGTCGGCAACGGCTATCTCGACGGGGACGGGGGCATGCTCTTCGTGGGCCCCGAGGCCGAACGACGCTTCGGCCGCCGCCACTTCATGGAGATGACCGGGGTCTTCACCTCCGCCCCCGAGTTCACCGTGCTGTCCGGGCGCAGGGAGATCGGCCGGACCGACCCCGCGCTGCTCACCGAGCGGGTCGAGGGCCCCCGCCTGCTGCTGCTCGCCGGCCGTACCTGGCGGGTCACCTACATTGACTGGTCGCGTCGGCGCTGCTTCGTCGAGGCGTCCGACGGCCGGGGCAAGGCCCGCTGGGGCGGCACCGGCTACGGCGGCCTGTCTCGCGCGCTGACCCAGGGCATGCGAGAGGTTCTTCTCGGGACGGATCCCCCCGTCCGGCTCAGCAGGCGGGCGATCGAGCGGCTCGCCGTCGTCAGGGAGGGCGCCGTCGACACCGTTCACCCCGGCGGAACCGTCATCACCCGGGATCCCGCGACGGACGATGTGCGCTGGTGGACCTGGGCGGGTTTCCGGGCCAACGCCACGCTGGCCGCGACCCTCGACGGCATCGCGGTGCCCGGCCGGCGAGTCGACGAGGTGTCCATTCGCCTCCGGAGCGATCTCACCCCGGAGATGTGGAGGGCCGGAACGGCCGACGCCTCCGACCGGCTCTGCCTTCCCGACGTGGACGAGAGGGCCCTGCACGGCCTGAAGTTCAGTGCCGCCCTTCCGGAACGCCTCGCCGTCGCGACCCTGGCCACCCGCCTGGCCGATCTCGACGGTGCCGACACGACGCTCGGCCAAGCGGTCCGCTGGATGATATCCCGGTAGGGACTTTGACCGTTCGCCCTGGGTTTGGTCTCCGAACCAGGATTCCCGCGAACGGGGTGTGCCGGAAGCCGCCTTCAAGTGGGGGCATCCGGGCTCGTTCACGGCGAGGTGGGCAGGCGCCGTTGGCGGCGCCTTCCTGGCCGACCCGCGATAGGTCTCCACGCTGTAGCGCCTGCCGCTCTCGTCGAGCTTGGCGTGGGCTGCGTCGATGAGGTCGATCTTCAGTACGTCGGCGAGCCGGGTCAGATAAATCATGACATTGGTCGGCTTGGATCTGAGACGTGTGGCCGCCCCTTGGTCGTCCATGACCTCCGCCGCTTCCTCGGGCGCCAGCCACTGGAGCTCCGCGAGCAACTCGCCGACCTCGCCCGCCAAGGCCATGGCGAGGTTCTTCGATGTGTGGAACTGCTCCCAGTCCCTGTCCTGCGCGAACCTCCGCAGTCTGTCGGTCAGCTCTTCCAACCCTGTCATGGCAGCACGTTACAAGGAGACGCTCGCCCGACTACAACCTTCCCGGCCGGCTCCGGGAGATCAGAGATGTCGCGGCCCAGGATGCCTATCTGCCCGCTTACCTGATCGAGACCGACGATCGCTCTCTGCTCGCCTTGAAACCGGCGGCCTTCGCCGGCCCCCCAAGTTGCCGCTGAGCCGCGTGGGCTCTTTCCAGCTGCGAGAGCGCCACTTCCTCCAGCTGTGGTGCGACGACGCGGAGCTACGCCGCCGCGCCGTCCAGGAAAGAGCCCTTGGTATGGCACGTCTGCGCGAGGTCCGTACCCGGGAGGACCCGGTCGCCCGGATCGACGGCCTGGCCACTCAACTTGAGGTCGCTCCCCCGACGCTCGCCCACCTGCGTGCTTACGCCAACAGCAGGTGTATGCACGACCACCTCGTCCATCTCGACGCACTCGAATAAGAAAAATTAAATCGGCGACCCTGGCGTGTATGTTTACATGTCAGTATTTGTCAAATATTGTCATTCCAGAAAATCTGGTGGCGTGATGCATGATGACGTCTCCGTGCGGTATTGGAGCATTGTTCTTCGTTATCATGACATAATCGAAAATCGAGAGCATTTCTGTTGTACCGTGACCACGGCTCTTGCTCTCGACGAAGCCGTCCGGCGCATTGGCATGGAGAGGGGAGATCTCGTTCCGGCCGATGGGGTCGACACCCTGGCCGAAGAGGGATATCTCCTTATCGGGCAGTATGGACAGGCCGTTGTCACGTTCGACGGAGCCGGGGCCGGCCGCTTCCTCCGAGACGAAGCCCTCGCGAAAGGGTGTGACCGCGGGGTCGTGCAATGGGACTTCTACAACCTGATGGTCAGCTACTCCTCCCGCGATGGCGGTGGTGGTTGGGGCGAGGAGTCACGCGATGACAAGCGGTCTTCGGAGGAGATGGTCGCGGCGTTGCGGAGGGGCCCCTCGCGGAGTACGCCGACCTGTTCCACCGCTATGTTGAAATGGAGCGGGGTGATGTCGACGAGGAAGCCGACCCGGCCTACCTGCAAGCAGGCGTGCTGACGGTCCTCGAACTGCGGACAGGTGTACGGCTCGACGACGGGCTCATCGAGAGCCTTCCCTGCCCCGTCTGTGTCCCGCAAAGTCTGTGATAGGAGGGGTCGGCTGGGCCGCAGCCCTCTCGATCTCGATCGGTGCTCCGGGATCAAGGACGAGAAGCCCTATCCCTCGGTCGCGGCCGAGGGATTTCACGTCATCCTGACCAACGACGCTCGGCGGATGCGGCGGCTTGAGCCGTACGGCGACGGCCTGATGGTCCGCGAGTTCCGCGACCCCTGAACGGCGAGCTCGCCGCCTGACGAGCGCATCGTCCTGGATGTGGCGATCGACCGACATTTTCGTTGCTGAATGTGATGATTTGTTCACTTTATGTCATCATCTTTTCCTGGCGGCGACATCTGGCGTTCAGCTGGCGAAGCTGCTCTACCTCGCCGATCTGGAGGCCGTCGAGTCGGGGCGCACGCAGTTCAGCGGGGCCACGTGGCGGTGGGACGACTACGGTCCCTACGATCACGCGCTCATGCGTGCCGAGGACTGGGTGGTGGAGAGCGAGTTGGTGGAGCGCCGCGACAACCGGAACGCGGACTACGGCTCGTGTGTGCTCACCGTGACCGTCGACATCGAAGATCCGCTGGACACAGACGACATGGAATGTGTGCGGAAGGTCGTCCGCCTGCACGGGGGCAAGAGTCCGACCGGTCTCAAGGATCTCTCCTACGAGACCGTTCCCATGGTTGAGGCGCGGACGGGTGGTGAGCGGGGAGTTCTGCTCGACCTCAACCGCGCACGGCGCCGCAGGCAGGTGGCCGCCCTTCGGGAGCGGTTCCGTTCGCGGCGTGAAGTGCTGCCTCCGCAGCAGGACGATCCGAGGGCGGGGGAAACGCTGAGAGCGGAGTTCCTGGAGGCGAGAGACAGCCTCCGGCGGGCCAACGCGAAGACACTGGGTGATCAGTGAAGGCATCCATCCGCAAGGGTGGCGGCTATCTCGTATCCGATCGGTCGCTCACGATGCCCCCCAACGACCAGCGTAACTACCGTTCGAAACGGCCAGTGATCGTTCTCAGCGGTGACGCGAAGAACGAGCAGGCCGACTGGCCCCTGGTGTATGTCGTCCCAACCTCGACGGCGACCACGCTCAAGACGGAATACTGCGTCAAGCTTGCCCAGGGAACCGGCGACCTGCCGAGTAAATGCTGGGTGCGGACGGTCCGCGCCCAGCCGTTCCTCAAAGAGGAGCTCGGTGACTACCTGGGACAGTTGCCAGCCCAGGTTCTCTGTCTGATCGAGGAGAATCTGTTCGCCTACATGGGGCTTGTCGACTGAGAGCGTAACGACTGGATCCAATCGCTTGATCCATGATCGTGATTTTCTGGAAGCGGAGGCCGAACGCCATGCGGGTGGTGTCCCTGATCGGCCGATTCGTTCCGGCTGGGCTCCCTTTCCGGGGCCCCTACCGTCTTGCCGAAGACCGTGGCGATGCCCCTATCCAGCGTTCGGCCGGACCCCGGCCCTATGGGTCAACGTCGTGCGGTGGAAGGGGGAACCTTCGGCGGGACGGAGTGGATCTCCTCTTCGAGGGTGCTGACGAGTGTCTGGGCGGCCTGGCGCAGCCGTACGCGGCGGGCGCTGAGGTCTTCGGCGAACCGCCGGGCCGTCGGCCCCACCCACGTGGGCCGGCCGGTGAACTGGGCGTGGGCGGGGTCAAGCGCGGCCTCCAGGATGGCGACCCGCGCCCTGACCTCCGCCAGCGTCTGTTCCAGCATCTGGCGCCGAGGGTTGGGCACCAGGCCCTCCGGTTGAGGATTCATACGCGCCTCTTCGGATGGGAGTACGTCGGATGGATCTATTGGACATTATTAGATCTACGGCACGTCGGCCAGTCCCGGAGTCGAGGATCCGGTCGTAATCGGCGTCGGGCAGGCCGAGAGGGGAGGAGGGGAGGCGATTGAACCGGGCGGCGAGTTTGGCGCCCTCCTTGGCGTTGGCCGCCGAGGTCTTTCCCGTCTTCTCGTCGTAGGCCAGCAGTCCCCAGCTGATCGGGTCCTGGTGCCAGGCGCCGGTCCACGCCGAGACCTGCTCCGGAGTGCCGATCGCTCCTCCGATCATGGGGAGGTCCTGGTTGATCGTCTGCAGGCGTTCGCGCAGCCCCGGGAGTTCGTCGCCGATCCAGCCCTCGATCTCCCTGATCGGCCGCAGGGCCGTCGCCGACGTCTCGGCCGTGGCGAGCAACTGGCGGATCCGCTCGGACTGCTCGCCGATCACGTCGCGACCGCGTTCCAAGGCGGTGACGAAGCCCTGCATCAGATCGGGGTCGATTCCGGCGAAGTCCGGAGAAAGAGGCCCCGTTCCCGACGGCATCGACTCCACCATTCCCCTCCCCCTATTTTTAATTGTTTCACTCTAGCTTTGCGATGGGCGTATTCAGTCGCGACTGAGAACTGAGGCGACGTGAAGTCCCGCCTCGTGGTGGACGGCGGATTTCTCGGCGCGTCCGGCGATGCCTCGCCACTGTTTGAGACAGCCGACGACAGCGGCCGACGCCGGCCGTGAGGTGGATCCCAGATGTCGGGCGGCGCCTGGGGCCGCCATACTTCGATCCGCACGGCTATGCGCACTTCGGGTCGGCGGAGCACGTCCTGGACCTGGTCCCCGACGCGGGTCGGCAGGCCGGAGCCCGCCGTGGTGCCGGGTTCGGTCCGACGATCGCGGTCTCGCGCCAGGAAGCCCCGAGGACGCCGTCCGCCTCGCGCGCTTCATCGGGGGGTCGTGCGGGGGAGGCCGCCTTCGCCTGTTATTTGATCAAATTTGCCGATTCGACGCCGGGCATCCCAAGCGCCATCCGGCCTACTACCCTGGCATCGGCCGGGTCGTCCAAGCGCACATAGAGTTTCTCGGAGACGTCGTTGATCGTCAGGTACAGCTCGGGTTGATAGTGCTTGATCAGCCGCAGCCCGAACGGCCGGTCCTGGAAGAAAACCTTCTCCACCCCGCGCTGTTCCCGTAGCCACGCCACGACCGCGTCCCGCTGTGCGTCGGTGCGAGCGCCGTTCCGGCACGTCGTGAAAGCACTGGTGGACCCGCACAAGTCCACCCGGAGATCCGCTCTGCCCTTCCAGAAATTCCCCGCGCGCCTGTACACCCCCGCCACCCCCGGTTCTCCGGTGAGCCGCCGCCTGACCGCCTCGAAATCCTCCGTACGGTGGAACTCGCCCTCGATCTGGGGAGGCCAGGCCCCCTGCCCGTTCTCCGTCGGGTCCTCCCCGGTGAGCGAGATCTCACTGATCTGGGCCATGATCTCCTCGTGGGGCACCACTCTGGACGACGTGACTTCGGGGACCCCGCGAACCACGTCGGCCGTCTGCTCGATCGTGCCTGCTCTGCAACCTATGTTCTCCCTCAGGCAGAGTTGGACGACGAAACCGACCGCGGGAGGGAACGCCACGTCCGGCGGCGGGGAGGGCAGCAGCGACTGCCGGTAGAGATGCCATCCGCCCGTGCCGAGCCCGGCGAGGACGACGGTCGTCGCCACCGTGACCACGAGTAGCCGCCGATGCGCGGCGGCCCAGGTCTGTAACCGTGGCTCTCGTTCCCCGCCGAAGGAAAGTTCGTCGGTTTTCCCGTGTGACATGAAACGACTATCGCGATCATGCTCAACATGAGTCAAGCCACTGTCATCCACACGCCGGTCCATAGGAGCACGTCCCGTTCGGGGCGCCGGGCAGGGAGCCCGGATACGCCGATCAACCGGCCCGTACTCTGGTGGCCCGCCTGTCGCGCAGGTCTGTACGGAGGGCGATCCCAGTGGTGTCCACCTCTCACTCGTCAGGTGATTTCGGAGGTTTGGGGGCGGGGGAGCAGCCGTAGGTCATGAGGTAGATCTCCATGGAGATCGACCCGCTGGGGGCGGCGAGGTCGTGGAAGTTGCGGGTCACGGCCGTTCCGAAGATGCGCGGGTACGCCTCGCGGATGGCCGTGTTGACCCGGGTGGCCAGGCGGACGCCGTCCCCGGCGGCGCCGTCGGCGCCGAAGGTCAGGACCATGCCCGCGTGCTGCCCGGCCAGGTGCCCCCGGTGTTTGAGCAACTCCTGCCGGACCTGCGAGGCCAGCGCGCCGTCCCCGACACCGGGGGCGACCTGGAACGAGATCGTGATCGGCTTCGCCTGAACGTCTCCGAGGGGGCCGGCGCAGGGGGAGGGGGTCGGCGAGGAACCCGGAGGGCTCGGCCGGATGGGTGCGGGATTCTTCTCCGCCGGAGGCGAGGTGGGTGCGGGGCTCTCCTCCGCCGAGGGCCGGGCGGGCTTGGGGCTTTTTTCCGCCGAGGGCCGGGTGGCGTCGGGGGGAGACTGCTCGGTCTCCGGCAGTGGCTGGACGATTTCCGGCAGGGGTCGGGCGGCCTCCGCCAGGGACTGGGCATGCGAGGGAGGTGGCGCCTGGGCACCCAGCATGATGATCGTGACTCCGAGCAGCAGGTCGGCGAAGAGCCAGCCGGCCAGCAGGGTTGAGGCGGGGGTCCTTCTGCGGGCGGTCATCTCCGAGTCCTCTGACGGGTGTCCGGGCCTCCGCTGTGTCCTCCGGCGTGTCCTTCGCCGTTTCCGTTGCTGCCGCCACCCTCGGGGGGCGGAGTGCCGAGGGCGGCGGTCGCGGGGTCGGCCGCGAGTTGAAGCCGGGTGACGGCGTGCTTCGGGTCGGTGAGCTCGCCGTCCGTGAGCTCCCTCACCCTCGCCGGCAGTTCGGCCAGAACCTCTCCCAGTACGCCGGGGAGCCGGTCGAGCGTGTCGGTGACCCGTTCACCGAGGAGGTTGACGGCTTTCTCCGTCGATGAGCCGACCGAGTCGATCGAGACGGCCGCGCGGCCGACCGCGTAGCCGATGCTCGCCGTCGCGTCGACCAGCTTGTCGACCCGGGTGTCCAGGCCGGAGACGGTGCCCTGGACCGACCTCATGGATCGTACGATCTCGTCGTTGAACGCGCGCCGCATGTCGAGGGTGGTCTGTGAGAGGGTCGTGGACAGCTGGTTCCCCGCGTTGGTCACCGCCTGACCGGTTCTGGACCCCGCGCTGTCGATCAGGGCTGAGGCCCGCACCACCGCCGCGGTGAGGTCGTCGCAGGTGCTGTTGATGGACGCCAGGTGCTTGCCGAGGAGTTCGACGGCGTCGCCCACGTCGATCGCACTGGTGGCCAGTGCGTCCGTGGTCTTCCGGGTGGACTCCAGGCTCAGGGTGAGAGCCTCCACCAGCTCGGTGTGTGTCTTGCGCGCCATGACGCCGACGGAGCCGATGTCGGCCGCCACCTTGCCGAGCTCGGCTCCGAACCGGACGGGGGAGGAGAGCCGGACGCCGCCGAGCACCAGGCTCGCCTGGGTCGTCGCCCGGCGGAGCCGGACCCGGAGAGCCGTCAGCTCCCGCTCGGAGGTCTCTTCTCTGCCACTGCTCGTGACGTTCTCGAAAACGGTCCAGAGGATGAGGCAGAAGATGGCCGCGAGGGTGCAGAGCGCGATGTTGTCGAACTTGAAGAACCCCGGCAGCCTGCCGTCGAAGCCCTGCTGCCACATCTCAAGGAAGGGCCGTCGAGCCGCGTCCAGCCCGTCGGTGTCGAGAACCTCGCCGTAGGCGCCCGTGGCCATCATCAGCCCGAGCCAGGTGATGAGGATCGGCACGAAGACGAGGGCGGGGCCGACGGCGGCGCCGAATCCCCGACGCCGTCCCGGTTTTCCCCGAGGGGACGCGTTCTCCGCCGTCTCGCCGTCCACCAGGATGGTGTCGTCGGGGGAGAAGGCGGCGAACAGGTCGATCTCACACCAGCGCTCGGCCTTGCCGGGGTCGGTGATCGCGTCCGCGAGGTCACGTAACTGGTCCTGGCGAGCCGTCAGACGGGGGTGGTCGGCGAGCTCGCGAAGCTCGGTGACAAGCTCCTGGTCCGTCACGGACAATCGACGTCCTCTCCTCAATGGCGCTGGGCACGGTCCCAAGGTCCGGATGGACCGATTCACGCCGCCGGGAGGCGTGATCATTTCGGCATACGGCGTATCTGTCAAAGGACGAAGGGGGCGGTAGGCGGGTTTACCGCCGCGCGGTATGAAGGTGGAATCGAGCGGTGCTCCGCCCCCGACCGTACCGGGCACAGGATGCCGGGTCCGCCGGGGCGGGTCCCGCCCAGCGTGGGTGATCGGAAGGAGAGGGAGGGCCGGGATGCCGGAGCGGCTGGACCAGGCCATGGATTACATCGGGCGCCACCTCGATCAGCGGACGGAGGTGGCCGAGCTCGCGCGGACCGCCGTCACGTCGGAGCACCACTTCCGGCGGCTGTGGATCCCCGTGGAGCGGACCACGGGCTGAGAGGGGGGCGGCCGGCCGCCGCGGACGGTTGGCCGATATCCGGTCACCGCGGCATCGGGTGGACAGCGCGTGACGCCTCACGTCACCTCTTCTTGGTACCGGCGTCTTCTCCGTGCGATGCCGCCTGCGACGGATGCGACGGCCAGGAGCCCCAGGAGCAGCAGGACCCGCCCCCTGGGGGGTGCCGGGAGGCGGCGTCTCAGCCTTGACAGGACGGAGCTCTCCGGGACGGGGTGAGGAGTGTCCCGGGGCGGGACGGGAACCGCGTGGTAGACCTCGTCGAGGATGTGGTTGAAGCGGCGTTCTCGCCGGGTTCCCGCGCTCAGCGTCCGTCTCTTCCGGGTGTCGGTCCAAAACCTCCAGCCGATGGGGCCCGACAGGACGACGGAGGAGACCGCTCGCAGGTGCGCCTCGGTGATGGCGCGGAGCTCCCACATCATCAGCCAGTGGTTGACGATCATGTTGACGTACATGTGCGCGCGCTGTCTGTCCGGGTTCTCGGAGGTGAAGAACGCGCCCCAGCAGGCTCGGTACACGGGGTCCTCCATGGCCATCCGCATGAGGTCGCCGTGTAGCGCGCGCAGTGTCTGCTCGCGGTTCGCCTTGCTCTCGCGCGCCTGGAGGATCAGCGACGCCGTCACGCCCATCAGCGCGAACACGGCGAGTACGGCGGAGGCGGCCCCGTAGGTCTGGCCGATGTCGCTCAACCTGTTCCAGTCGGTGACCTGGTCCTTCAGGAGTGAGAGGAAGAAGGGGGAGACCACCACGAAGCCGGGCACCGCCAGAACCATGAGGAGGAGCAAGACGATGGTGAGAAGGCGGCGCCCGCTGCCGGCCAGCCGGCTGAGCGGGAGCCGCCTTCTCACTACCGAGACTCTCGACCGGCGGTCTGTAGTGGGGGAGGGAGGGCGGCCCGGTCGTTCTCCAGGAAGGTCAGGAGGTCCTCGGCCCGGGAGAAGAGGTCTTCGACCTCATGCCGGCAGGACTCCATCAACCGGGGGTCCACGATCTTCCGGGCGCCGCTCAGTGTTCCGCCCGTGTCGTAGAGAACCTCGTACATGACCGATGAGCCCAGGATGACGAGCTCGGGCAGGGACCGATGGTCTCGCCCCCTCCCCAGGGCGTCGGCGTCCAGGATCCGGACCTGCTCTCCGGCCTCCGCTCTCAGCCGGATGAAGTACAGCTCCCATTGCAGGTAGGGCGTGTAGGGGCGCTCCACGACGCGGACCCGGCGCATCGGGAAACCCGGAGCCTCCAGGATCGGAGCCTGGATCTCCTGTCTGGTCTCGTCGACGATGCGCAGCGCCTCGTGCCAGTCTCCCCGGTCCAGCGCCTGCCAGCTGGGGTTGCGCGGTTCTTTGAACGACTGGCGGCATTCGAGCTTCCAGAACACCCCTTCGAGGTTCTGGAAATACGGCCAGAAATCGGAGAGATACTGCTCGGCACTGAGATTCTCCGCCCGATGTCTGCTTACATCGTCAAGCATCTGGTATATCCCGCTTCGCGGAGATGAGTTGGTTTCTGGGAATCACCACGAGACGTTCGTCGCGGCTGAGGCTCATCCCCTCGGGGAGCCGGTTCCGGTATGAATCGGTGAGGTCGCGGCCGACGACGGCGATGTCGCCATTGGAGAGTTCCCAGATGTCCGGGCAGTCCGGGCTCGCGGTCGTGTTTCCGAGTTCGAGGGGAGATTTCCCCAGGCGTCTGTGCAGTTCGGCGGCCGGATCGGCCTCCCACGGACGAGACATGGCGCTCCTCGTTTCGTAGATTTTTCCAGCGCCCACCGAGTTTCACACGACCCCTCCGGACGTGCAATGTTCCCCGCCGATCAGCCTTCCGTATCGTCATGGTCGCAATCCGTCCGGACAGGTAAGCCCTGGCCGCCGAGAAGAGAAGCCGGAAGTGATTCGGACACTCCGGTAGCCGGAGATGTATATGCCAAATATGAACAACCTCGATAATCGGCGGCAGGGTGTTCTCCGCAGGGCGGGGAGTTCAGACCGGAGCCTCGGCTCCCTTCCCCGAGTGACCGGCTCCCTTCCCCGGGTGAAAGGCCGGTCGGCCCGCTGCCGGAGCCGGCCGCCGGTGCCCACTCGCCTCGGTGCGGAGGCCCCTCTCCGGGACGTGGTCGTGATCACCGCCGGGTAGCCGGTGGGTGAGTGCCGGGACCCGACGGCCCGGACCATGCCGGTCCGGGCCGTCGGGCACTCCTCCTCAGAGAGTGAAGGCGAGCCCTCTTCTCCGAGGAGGAGCCGTCTTCTCCGAGGAGGCGGCCGGCAGGCCGGAGAGGTCCGCGAAGAGGTCAGCAGGTCAGCAGGTCGGCTCGCCGGCCCGCGCCGGGACGTTGACCGCGCTCCAGGCCGCCTTGACCGCGTTGAACTCGGTGCAGCTGCCCGGGAACAGCGCCTTGGCGCCCTTCAGGGTCGCCACTCGCGCCTTGGCGTGCGTCCACGGGATGGTCTTGCCGTTGAGCCCTGCCTGGAAGATCCGGCCGGCCTTCTGGATGCCGATGCCGGTCAGCTGGGCCGGGCCGGAGCAGACCGTGCTGGCGGGCTTGCCCGCCGGGTTGGTGCCCTCGGCCAGCAGGTAGAACCAGTGGTTCTGCGGACCGGCCGCGGAGTGCACCTCGGTTCTGGGGATGGCGGAGCTGTAGCAGTTCGGGTCGCCCACGGTGGACGGGTCGTACATGTAGCGGATCGGGCCCTGGCCGACCAGGTCGACCTCCTCGCCGACCGTGTAGTCCGGCGTGTCGGACCGGTTGGCGGCGTAGTGCTCGGTCAGCGCGCCGAAGATGTCGCCGGTCGACTCGTTCAGCCCGCCGGTCTCGTTGCCGCTGCCCGAACCGCCGGCCCCGGAGTACTGGAAGATGGCGTGGCCGTACTCGTGGCCGACCACGTCCATGGGGGTGGCCTGCTGGTTGCCGGCCTGGTTGCGGCCGAAGTTGGTGTAGGAGCCGTTCCAGTAGGCGTTGACGTCGGCCAGGCCGACGCGCACGGGGAAGCCGCCGCCGGCTCCGGTGAAGCCGTTGCGGCCGAGCCAGTCGCGCAGCATGTTCCACTCGGTCTGCGCGGCGTACAGGGCGTCGACGCAGGCGGTCTCCAGGCTGGTCCCCGACCCGTTGCCCCAGGAGTCGGTGCTCTTGGTGTAGGCGGCGCCGTTCTGGCCGCCGCAGCGCAGGCCCGGCCGGGTGGTGTCGGTCATCGAGTATGAGCCCGAGGTCTGGATGGTGACCGGGTTGCCGTTGTAGAAGCTGTTGCCGGTGCCCTCCTTGACCTCGTCCACCTTGTCGATGACGGCGCCGGTGTGGGCGTCGACGTACACGTGCAGCACGCTCTCGGCGTGTTCGGTGCGGCCGGTGAGCGCCACCTCCCACGCCAGCGTGGGCTTGTCGGTGGCCGCGTGTACCACGAGTACGGGCGGGGCGGCGGTCTCGACGGTCGCGAGCTGGCCGCGGGCGGTGACCGTGGCGGTGTCCGCGCTGACGGTGGCGTTGATGTCCAGCTTCAGCGTGGCGCGCTGGCCCGAGGCGACGTCCTCCACCCGCGCGCCCGCCCTGTCGGTGACGACGATCACGTCGCCGCCGTAGACCGGCAGGCCCTGATAGGTGCGCTTGTAGTGCAGGTACTGGATGCCCTGCGTTCCCACGACGACTCTGTCGCGGGTGAACCTGTCTCCTGAGGACTTGCGCAGGGACTGCGACTCCGCGGCCAGCGCCTTGTCGGCGGTGGCGATCGCACGCTCACGGCCCTTGGCGTCCGGTGGAGCGAAGGCGCTTTCGGAGCTCGCCGCGGGGGTCGGGTCCGTCAGAGCGTTGTTCTGCGCGTTCGCGCTGGTCGCATTCACGAGCGTGGATGTGGCGAGGGCGGCGACCGCCAGGGCGGCGATCCCTCCCAACCTCTTTGTGGACCTCACTGCGAATGGCTCCTCTCGAAGACCCGTGGGGGAAGGGGCTAAGGAGCCGTGGCCGGCCAGGGCTGAGCTAAAGGTGCCATCCGGAAGAGTTCTTACCAAAGTCCAAAACTCCATAACATTTAGATATGTAGCGTCACTTGGGCATCGTTACGGCACGTGTTCACCACGGTGCTCATCCCTCCGGCTGAGAGGCGTATCGCACAGCCGAGCGCGTGGCGGTCATGCCGCCCCCGACGCCTCCGCCTTCGAAGCGTCCGGTTCATCGCCCTCCGCCGTCCTCCGCGAGGCCCCCTTCGCCGGGAATCCGGATCGCCATCCCTGCCGTTTTCCCTGCTTTCATGTTTTAGATGGGCAAAACAGTCAACTGACTCTCATGGGGGCGATAAGGGGAGATTCTTCTGACGGTGTGAGCGACACGGAAGATCATGATATAAATATCCGTAATTTGATTTACGGTCGTACTGAAAGCCGCCTCGCGCAACTTGTGTTCTGTTCGTTGACTCGCCTTGGATCTCATGTTACCTTGCAGGAAATTTCGATAAATCTGTCACAGGGGAGCGATAGAAAAGGGGATAAGTGTGAAATTGACCATGCTTTATAAAGATTCGAACTCCGGTGGCCAGGGCTGCCCAAGCGTCTATCTGGCCGACAGTGGCGAGATGGTGGTGCAGGGCGTCCAGTTGGACGCGGACGCGATGGGGGAACTCGCAAACCTGTTACCCGGTGAGACCGCCATAAGAATAGACCCGGAAATTATCATGGGGGCGGTCCGGCGGTACCAGGCCAATCGATGACGGTGAACTTGCATTGGCCACAATATTTCTGTCGCTGAGTGACAGCGGATTCAACAGTCTTTTCAATGACTTTAAATACACGGCCTACCGCCTGGAAACGCTCCAGTCGTACGACGTCTCGTACGAACAGGGGGAGTTCGGGCGATTTCTCGCCGGTGAGGCGCGCGGCCGGTTTCCTGGCATCGCCGACTGGGCCGACACGGTACGGGCCGGGGGCCTTGAGGGAAAGCGTTTCCACCGTGTTCACGTGCTGGTAGAGCCCCTCTCGGATTATGTGCGCTTCGAGTGTGCGTGGTCGTATCGGCACACGGTCGCCGCCGGCGAGGACGTGAGAATCATTCCCGTCAGCGGTGGGAAATGGCCGGAAGGTCTGCCCGGAATCGATTACTGGCTCTTCGACTCCACCCGCCTTCTCCTGATGAACTATGCGGAGGACGGCGCCTTTTTATCCGCGGAGTTGACCGAGGAACCGGAGAGGGTCGTGGAGGCCAATCGCTGGCGTGATCAGGCCATCTGCCTTTCCATTCCGTTCTCAGAGTACGCCGCGGGTTACGATGATCTGATGCTCGGGCGGCGGGAATACGAATAATCGGGTTCCGGATGATTCTCTGGTGAACTCGCAGACCGCCCGCCCCTGACATGAGGTGTCGGCGGCCCATGGCCTTCACAGGGGGACGTGTGTTACAGAACGGCCGGCAGCCGGGCGCCACCTACAACGAGATCAGCGGTGAGTCCGGCGCGACGGTTCAGACGGGAACGGTTCACGGCGGCATCCATGTCAGCTCGCCCGCCAGGGGGTGTTCCCGGCTCCCCGCCAGCTTCCCCTGGGCGTCACTGAATTCATCAACCGGGAGGAACAGCTCGCCGAGCTGGACGCCTTCCTGCCGCTTGACACGCTCGATGGGCAGAGAGCCACCCGATTCGGAAATGTTCCGGTCGTCATTTCGGCGATCGCGGGAACTCCGGGAATCGGTAAGACCGCCTTGGCGGTTCACTGGGCCCACCGTGTACGACACCATTACGAGGACGGTGACCTCTACATTAATATGCGAGGATACGGCTCGGGTCCCGCCGTGAGTGTGGAGCACGTACTCGACTCGTTTCTCCGTGCATTGAACGTCACTCCGGACCGCATACCGTCGGACCTTGAGGAGCGGTCGGCAATATATCGCTCCATGCTGAACGGCAAGCGAGTTCTAGTGATCATCGACAACGCGTCATCCGTAAATCAGGTTCGACCTCTCCTGCCGGGCTCATCGAGTTGCATGACGATTGTGACGAGTCGCAACACCTTGCCTGGCCTTGTCGCTAGAGAAGGTGCAGTGCGTATGGTTATCGGTGTTCTCTCCATGACCGAGTCGCTCGAATTGCTTCGGCGAATCGTGGGTGCCGAGCGGGTCGATATGGAGTCGGCCGCCGCGGAACAGTTGGTGAAACAGTGCGCCTATCTCCCCCTGGCATTGCGCATCATAGCCGAGCGAATAACAAGTCATCCATACACCGATCTGGCTGATTTTGCGGAAGAGCTCGCAGACGAACGTGCCTGTCTTGACGCACTTGAGATCGAGGATGACGAACTGAGTGATGTGCGAGCGGTGTTCTCGTCGTCGTACAGGGCGCTCAACCCGAATGCGGCACGAATGTTCAGGCTGCTCGGCCTCCATCCGGGGCCGGAGTTCAGCGCACCGGCGGCGGCAGCCCTCGCCGGCCTGGACCCGAAGGCCACCAGGCGATTACTTGACATCCTTACCGGAAGCCATCTGGTACAGCTCGTGGCGCCGGAAAGGTATTTGCTGCACGACCTGCTCCGCGTCTACGCGGTTGAATGCGCGGAGGTAGGGGAGACGGCCCTCGAACGTGCCGCCTCCACGCGGAGAGTTCTCCTTTGGTACCTCGTGAGCGTTTATAACGGGCACAAGGTCATCCTGCCTCGCTTCCATAGCGTTCCGATCGATATCGACGAAATGCCGATCACCCCGCTCTCGTTCGATGATGTGGACAGGGCCATGCAATGGTTTGAGAGCGAGAAAAATAATTTGCTGGACGCGCTTAGGGTCGCTATGAAAGCCGAGCAGTTCGACATAGCCTGGAAGCTTCCCGCTGTTATGTACGGTTTTTTTGAGCTGCGATCGTACTGGTCTGATTGGCGGGAGATCCATGTCATCGGCGTACGCGCCGCCGAACTGAGTGGAGACAGGTACGGGGAGGCATGCAATTACCTTGGCCTCGGTGACGCCAACTGGTTGCTTCGCCGTCTCGACGAGGCGCTTGTGTGCTACCAGACCAGTACGGCAGCCGGACGTGAGGTAGGAGACGGGTGGATCGAGGGCTTCTCGCTGCGGCAGACGGGAGTGCTCCTCCTGGAGGCCGGGCAGTTCGAGCAGGCGATAGCGGTGATCGGGAAGTCGATCGACGTCTTTCGGGCTGTCGGGGAGAGGCGGGGCGAAGGGATGGCACTGGTCAGCCTCGGAAACTGTTACCGATCACGTGGACTGTACGGCGAGGCGATCGACCACGCCCATAAGGCGCTCCGCATATTCGCGGAGATCGAAGACGGCTGGAGCGTCGCCTGGGGCAGGTGTGCCCTCGGGGCCGTGCTCAACGCGTCAGGGGGGTATGAGGAGTCGTTGGGCAACTATCGGCTCGCCCTTGAGACATTCGTCAAGTTCGAAGACAGACTCAACGAGTCGCGGGCCCTAATCGGTGTCGCGGAGGCTCACGTCGGGATGAATAACAGGTCGGAGGCGCAGATCTACGTCCGGAGGGCGACCACGATCCTTGAGAATCTGGAGGATGCGGAGGTGGCCGACCTGTGGGAACGGATCGGCCCGCTGGACGACGCCAACTCGTAGCGTGACAGGGCGGAGGTGTGACTTCGTGGTAGCGGGGGCGGGGAAGCGGTCGGATCTGTCGGTCCGCGTGGGTGGAAGGGAACTGGCTGTCTCCCACCATCCCCGTATCCGGAGGTTGCATGACGAAATCTTTCTCCGGCCGCCCTTTGTCTTCGCGGAACGTGCTTCGGAGGAGCACGAGAACATGCTGACCTCGATCCGGGAAGATCCCACCTTCGGCATCTCCGTCGCACTGTGCGGTGCCGATCTGGTTGGATTCACCTACGGGCATCGACTGCCGGTGGATCATCAGTGGTGGGAGAGGTTCACGGTTCTCCTGCCCGCCGGAGTCGCGGAAGAGTGGGAAGGGCGTACGTTCGCCCTGATCGACATCGGTGTAAGCGAAAAATGGCGTGGGAAAGGCGTTGGCCGCTGCCTGATGGACTCTCTGCTCGGCCCGCGCGGTGAGCGGCGCGCGATACTTTCCGTACAGCCGTCGGCGGTTCGGGCGCATGCCTTCTACGAGCGGTTGGGCTGGCAGTTGATCGGCCGCAAAGGCCCGATACCAGGTGTTCTGCCGCCCTTCTGGGATATTTACTGCCACCCGCTGAGTGCTTGACGGTCTTCCGCCGTTCCGTCGCGGATGGTGCTCTCACCCGTTCGGATCGGCCCCTATGGCTGTTCGTGATCTGTGGAGGCCCGCCGTCCGGGATCTCCCTGGCCGGGGTCCGCCGAGAGGCCGAGTGTTATCGGCCCGGTGACGTCACGGCCTTGGAACACGGGGCCGTGCACGGTGCCGCTGATGGTGTTCGTCACGCCGCCGTCATCCGGGCGAGGCGTGGAGGCGGTCTTCCCGGAAGGCCCGCTGGGGGCGCGGCGGGTGAGCAGAAGGCCGTAGCCGGAGAGCCCGAGGCCGGCGATGCCGACCAGGCTGCCCACCACGCTCGCCAGTCTGTCCGCCTCATCGAGCCCTATCGCCGCGAAGTAGCCGCCCAGCCCTGCCAGGGTCACGCCGATCGCACAGGCTCCCACCCACGTCGGCAGAGGGCGCAGTCCGCTCATTTCCCCGCTCTCACCGGCCGGTGGGTTCGCTGGATCGCGTAGGTTCCGCACGCCCCAGGTTCGTCGGCCCTCGGGTGCCTGTCAACGCCGCCGGTCGCCTTCCTCCCCGGGGAGTCCCCTCCCGGATGGATGAAGTCGCCAGACCTGTTGAGACGGCGGGGACTTCTGGGGGAGGGTGTAGGAGACGGTCAGTTTGGGGATGCCGGGGCCGCCCGCCTCGGCGGAGTCGAAGATGCGGCTGTAGTCCGGCCGGGAGGCCGACTCGTCCACCCCGCTGAGCATGATGCCGTGGTTGGCCGCGCCGTCGGCCCACGCCCGCACGATGCCGGTCATGGGCCAGGTCGTCGTCTGACGTGTTCCGCAGCGGGCGGAGTCCCTCGCCACTCCTTCGCCCGCGGTCGTGGTGGCCGGCTGGGTATGCCAGGTCAGCGTCCATTCGTCCCA
The DNA here is from genome assembly GCF_040614315.1 of Streptosporangium sp. NPDC006007. NCBI lineage: Bacteria > Bacillati > Actinomycetota > Actinomycetes > Streptosporangiales > Streptosporangiaceae > Streptosporangium > Streptosporangium sp. NPDC006007. Next base: position 163,784 of record NZ_JBEXUG010000004.1, read on the forward strand.
GGCCGCGGTGATCCGCTGGGCTTTGATACCGGAGAGACCGTCGCCGCACCCGGTGGCGAAGTTCTGTGTCAGGGCCAGGGAGGCGCTCTGCACGGCACGGCCCGAGACGGCGGAGGTGTCGAACATGAGGAACGAACGGTCGATGAGATACGGGCCCGAGAAGGGGTCGGTGTAACCTCCCGCCCACAGCTGGGTGTCGAGGTACTGGGAGTCTCGGTAGACCGCGGAGTTCTCGACCCAGGTATCGGCACGCACCCCGAGAGTGATGGTCGGGTCCACGGTCACGGGGAATCGGGTGGCCGGATCGGCCAGAAATCGCGCGTCGGGGGTGAGCACCAGCGTTTGACGTCCTTCGCCGCCGTCTACGGCCGTGTCAACCGAGGTACGCCGTGATCCCCGCTCGCCGCCGCGCGCACCGCCGTCCCACATGACCGGCGGGGAGCCCGCGGTGACCTTCTTGCCGCCGGCGTCGGTCAGGGCCAGGCCGCCGTCCGCGCCGGTGCCCAGGCTCAGGCCTTTCGCCTGAACGGGCAGCCTGAACTTCAATGGTGCCTTCGGACGCTCGCGCAGCACCACATCGAAGCGGAACCCGGAGGTAAGCGCCGTCACCACGAGATCCGCACCGGGCGTGGCCGCCGCGTCTTTATAGGTGGCGACATTGCCGCTGATTGTTGGCCTGGGCAATGATTCCGGCCATATCAGGGCCAGTTCCTGACTTTTCTCTGCGACACGCATTGAGGCGAAGGGGTGGTCCTGCCCGCCGGCGGACAACTCCACCGCCACCTTGGCCCCGGAAATCCTGGGCCTGAGCACTCCATCACGCTCGACCAGTGAATTGTCGATCCAGGACCACGACCCGCCTGACTGTTTCACCCGGGCGGGGGCCGCATACGTGTCGGTCGTGATGTGACCGTCGGGGAAAGCCCAGGATTCGCTGTTCTCCGTCGCCGAACTCAGCACCTCGACCGGTTTTTTCTGTTTCCGTGCCTCCGTGACGGCGGCGCGCAGGCCGGCGTCCGGATCCTTGGGGCGGGGAAACGTCACCGTCGTGTGCTCCGATGACGGAGTGCCTGGTGTCGGCTCTGCCCGTGCCGCGGAGGCTGTGGTGGCGACGGCCGTCATCGACGCCAGTGTGCTGCTTATCGCCACCAATCCGACCATACGGCGCAGCTTCGCACCGGCTTTCCGGCGCCGTCCTCGCGGGATGGATTCATGATTTCGAAAGGGGCTTAATGGGGATAGGCGATTCATGTCACTCCATCGGAATATGGACGCCATGGATAGCACAAGGGAACAGAAAAGATTGATATGAGTCAAGCTTGACAGCGGGTAGTCAATTCACTACGAACATAAATGTGCCCGGATCGATCTGAGCGGTATTCGCCTGCTCGGGCAGTGTGGATCACGTGCCGGTAAACGGCCGGCGGCGGGGTGGGTGTGGCCCGTGGTTCGCCTATTCGATGCCAAAACGTGATCGGGGTGAGGGGGTTCTCGGTTGTCGCCCTGCCGGGTCGACGGTTCTTTGCGAAGTGAGCCGGTGCCCACCGGGAAAGTCCGGGTGGACGGCGGTTCGAGGTTCGGGCCGGTCCCGGCGGCGGGCGCGCCCCGGTCCCGCTCGGCGTGCTCCTTCCCGGCCTGTCCTGCGGGGGCCGGTGCCCCGGGTGGAACGTTTCCGCTGGAGGGATCAGTCCGGGTGGTGCTGGTGTTGCAGGTAGGCGGCCGTCTCGGGGTTGGCCGGGAAATAGGCCTCGATGGCCAGTTCCGCGACCGTGATGTCCAGCGGGGTGCCGAAGGTGGCCATCGTGCTGAAGAAGGCGAGTTCGCGGTAGCCGCGCCGCAGGCGCAGGGGAATCACTATGTCCCCGGGGCCGGGCCGTTCTATCTCGGGCTCCGGCTGGTCGCAGGGGTAGCCGTCGAGTTCGCGCCAGAGCGCGGCCAGGTCGGGGTCGGCGGTGAGGCTGATCTGGCGGCGGAGCCGGTGCAGCAGGTGGGCCCGCCACTCGCCCAGATTGATGATCCGCTGGGCCATTCCCCTGGGGTGCAGGCTCAGCCGGAGCACGTTGACCGGCGGGGTGAGCAGTTCGGGCGCGACGCCGCGGAGCAGCAGGCCGGTGGCGGAGTTGCGGTCCATCAGGTTCCAGCGCTGGTCCACGACCACCGCGGGGTACGGCTCGTGCCCGCTCAGCACCTGGCCCAGCGCCTCCCTGACCGAGGCCATCTGCGGTGAGTTGAGGGGGGTCTCCGCGTAGACCGGGGCGAACCCCCCGGAGAGCAACAGGTGGTTGCGTTCACGCAGCGGCAGTTCCAGCTCCTCGGCGAGGTGCAGGATCATCGCCCGGCTCGGTTTGGACCGGCCGGTCTCCACGAAGCTCAGATGTCTGGCGGAGATGTTGGCCTGGATGGCGAGATCCAGCTGACTCATGCGCCGGCGCTCCCGCCATTGCCGGAGAAGTTCGCCGACTGGCCGGGAAGCGCTGGTCGTGGTCACAAAACCCAAGATAACCGGTCTAACTTTGCGAAAGCATTACCATGCGCATAATCGTGACCAGTACCTGCCCCCCCAGGGGCAGGGACCCGGGCGGGCGTACGGCCCCTCGCGAGGGGTGCGGTTCCGGCCGGGGGGATGGTTCTCGGTCCGGGTGTGTGGGCCGGGTGGCGCCCCGGAGCCGGGTATGCGATCGCAGGTGCGAGCTTTGGAGACCAATCGACATCGCACCTTCCAGTCCGACCGCCGATTGAGGCTTGAAAATTCAAGGGATATGGTGATGAGTTGTGACGACGTTCCGGATCAGCGAGGCCGCGGCACTGCTCGGGGTCAGCGCCGACACCGTGCGCCGCTGGGTCGACACCGGTCGGCTGCCCGCGCAGCGTGACGGCAACGGCCACCGCCTGATCTCCGGCGCCGAGCTGGCCGCGTTCGCGCGGTCCCAGTCGGGCCGCGACGACCAGGGCTGTGGCGCGTCCTCGGCCCGCAACCGCTTCCGGGGGATCGTGACCGAAGTGATCAAGGACACGGTGATGGCCCAGGTGGAGATCGCCGCTGGACCGTTCCGGGTGGTGTCCCTGATGAGCCGCCGGTCCGCCGACGAGCTCGGCCTGGAGCCCGGCGTGGTCGCGGTCGCGGTGGTGAAGTCCACCAACGTCGTCGTCGAGGTCCCCGAACCCCTCTGATCATTGGAGATCGCATTGAAACCGATCCGGATGGCATCGGCCGCGGTGGCCCTGCTGCTCGCGCTCACCGCCTGCGGCACCACCCGGGCCGCCGAACCGGACGCCGCCACGGGCACGGGGACGGGCACCGGGGGCGGGACGGTGACGGTGTTCGCCGCCGCCTCCCTGACCGGGGTGTTCACCCAGCTCGGCAAGGACTTCGAGGCCGCGTATCCCGGTACGCGCGTCAGGTTCAACTTCGGCTCCAGCGCCACCCTGGCCCAGCAGATCGTCCAGGGCGCACCCGCCGACGTGTTCGCCGCCGCGAGCCCCGCCACCATGAGGACCGTCACCGACGCCTCCCTGGCGGACGCCCCCGTCACGTTCGCGCGCAACCGGCTTCAGATCGCCTTTCCCAAGGGCAACCCGGCCCGGGTCGACGGGCTGAAGGACCTGACCGACCCCAAGGTCAAGGTCGCGCTCTGCGCCGTCCAGGTCCCCTGCGGCGCCGCCGCCGTCAAGGCCCTGGACGCCGCGGGCCTGAAGATCACCCCGGTCACCTTCGAGCAGGACGTGAAGGCCACCTTGACCAAGGTCGAGCTCGGAGAGGTCGACGCCGCCCTGGTCTACCGGACCGACGTCCTCGCCGCCGCGGGGAAGGTTCAGGGGCTCGACTTCCCCGAGTCCGGCAAGGCCGTCAACGACTACCCGATCGCGAAACTGTCCAAGGCCCCGTCCGGAGAGCCGGCCGGGCGGTTCGTCGAGCTGGTCCTCTCCCCGAAGGGCCGGGCACTGCTGACCGGCGCCGGCTTCGAGCTCCCCTGAGGGGTTCCGGCATGGGAGCGGCTCACCGTACAGCGGGGCGGATGCCGTGGGTGCTGACCGTCCCGGCGGTCGGCGGGCTGGTGTTCCTGATCCTGCCCCTGGCCGGCCTGCTGGTCAGGGCGCCCTGGTCCACGATGGGGGAGCGGCTGGCCGAGCCGAGGGTGCTGGAGGCGCTCCGGCTCTCGCTGGTCACCGCCACCCTCGCGACCGCGATCTGCCTGGTGCTCGGCGTTCCCCTGGCCTGGCTGCTGGCCAGGGGAAACCTCCCCGGCCGGCGACTCCTGCGGGCGCTGGTGACGGTGCCGCTGGTGCTGCCGCCGGTGGTCGGCGGGGTGGCGCTGCTGCTGGTGCTCGGCCGTAACGGGCTGGTCGGGCGCCGGCTGCACGAGGCGTTCGGGTTCTCGCTCCCGTTCACCACGGCCGGGGTCGTGGTGGCCGAGGCGTTCGTGGCCATGCCGTTCCTGGTCATCAGCGTGGAGGGCGCGCTGAAGGCCGCGGACTCGCGGTTCGAGGAGGCCGCGGCGACCCTCGGCGCGTCCCGCTGGCGGGTGTTCAGCCGGATCACCCTCCCGCTGGTCGCGCCGGGGGTGTCGGCGGGGGCCGTACTCTGCTGGGCGAGGGCCCTGGGCGAGTTCGGGGCCACCATCACCTTCGCCGGAAACTTCCCGGGCACGACCCAGACCATGCCGCTCGCGGTCTACCTGGCGCTGGAGACCGACCCGGAGGCCGCGATCGTGCTGAGCCTGGTCCTGCTCGCGGTCTCGGTGGCCGTGCTGGCCGGCCTGCGGGGGCGATGGGTCGGCGCGTCGTGATCGAGAGCAGGCTGATCGTCGAGCGGCCGAGGTTCCGCCTGGACATCGAGCTGGACGTGGCGCGGGGGGAGGTGGTCGCGCTGCTCGGCCCCAACGGCGCGGGCAAGACCACCGCGCTGCGCGCCCTCGCCGGGCTGGTGCCGCTGACCGGCGGGCACATCCGCCTCGACGGCGAGCCGATCCAGGACGCGCCCGCCGAGCGGCGCCCGATCGGCATGGTGTTCCAGGACTACCTGCTGTTCCCGCACCTGTCCGCGCTGGAGAACGTGGCCTTCGGGCCGCGCTGCCACGGCATGTCCAGGAAGGCGAGCCGGCTCCTCGCCCGGGAATGGCTGAACCGGGTGGGCCTCGGCGAACACGCGGTCACCAGGCCGGGCGAGCTCTCCGGCGGGCAGGCCCAGCGGGTCGCCCTGGCCAGGGCCCTCGCCGTACGGCCCCGCCTCCTGCTCCTCGACGAGCCGCTGGCCGCCCTCGACGCCCACACCCGTCTGGACATTCGAGCCAGGCTCCACCACCACCTCGGAGACTTCGACGGCGCCGCCGTCCTGGTCACGCACGACCCGCTGGACGCGATGGTGCTGGCCGACCGCCTGGTGGTGGTCGAGAACGGCGCCGTGGTCCAGCAGGGGCCACCCTCGGCGGTGGCCAGGCATCCCCGCACCGGGTATGTCGCCCGGCTGGTCGGGCTGAACCTCTATCGAGGGGTCGCCGACGGGCACGCCGTACGGCTGGACGGCGTCACCCCCGGCGGGGCCGGGCGGCCGGTCTCTCAGGAGGACGGGCGTCTGGGCGGTGCCTTCCCCGGTGGGGCCGGGTGGCCGGGGGGCGTCACCCTCAATGTGGCCGAGTCCCAGTCCGGCCCGGTCTTCGTCGCCTTCCCGCCCTCCGCCGTCGCGATCTACCGCAGCCGCCCTGACGGCAGCCCTCGAAACCTCTGGGAGGCGACCGTCGGAGGGGTCGAGCGTCACGGTGACAGTGTGCGCGTGCTGCTCACCGGCCCGATCGAGGCCGCGGCCGACGTCACCGCCGCCGCGGTCGCCGAGCTGGATCTCCGGCCGGGCAGGCGGGTCTGGGCGGCGTTGAAGGCCACCGAGACCCACGCCTACCCGGCCTGACGGCCCGCCTTCGTCTGACGGCCCGTCCCCGTCTGAGGGCTCGCCCTCGCCCGACGGCCTGTCTTCGCCTGACGGTCCGTCCCCCTCTGACGGCCCGCTCCGACCGGGCGCCTCAGCCGGCGGGCGGTCAGCGGCGGCGGACCTTGGTGGTCAGCCGGTTGAGGATGCGTTCCCACTCGGTGCCGAAGGGGTTCTCCTGGACGAGGTAGGTCCAGGTGGCGTTGGGGCGCCTGAGACCCGCGCCGTCGAGGTCGAGGCCGTCCGGGGTGATCGTGGCGGTCTCGAAGGTGGCGATCGAGCGGGCCTCGATCTCGGCCAGCATGCGCTCGTAGGCGGGCTTGGCCTCCTTGTTGAACTCGTCGATCGGGCTGAGGCGGCCGAGGGCGCGCAGATGGATGCCCTCGCGGAGGTCGGCGAGGTCGGCGAGGTGGTCGGCCCAGCGGCGGTCGAGGTGGAACAGCACGATCTGCCGGGCGGCCTCGTGCAGCACCTCCTCTCCCACGGTCTCCGCCAGCTCGGACCACCGTTCCGGGGCGGCCGCCGAGAGCGCGCTGCCGCCGGAGTGCCCGTGCAGGACCTTGTCACGCAGGTTGAGGACCAGGCTCCGATGCTGTTCGAGCAGGCGGGTGTAGCGCCAGGTGTTGCGGTGGATCTCCATGTCGACGCCCTCGGCGACGCGCTGGGCGTGCCCCACGAGGTCGCGGTCGGGGACGCCCCTGGCGTACTCGTCGGCCACGTAGTGGGTGATCAGATCGTCCTCGCCGCTCACGAAGAAGACCGAGCCGCCCGGGTCGCCCTGGCGGCCGGCGCGACCGCGCAGCTGGTCGTCCAGGCGGCTGCTGGTGTGCCGGCCGGAGCCGATGACGTACAGCCCGCCCAGCTCGTCCACGCCGTCGCCGAGGCGGATGTCGGTGCCCCGCCCGGCCATCTGGGTGGAGACCGTGATCGCGCCGCGCTCCCCGGCCCGCGCGATGATCGACGCCTCCTCGGCGTCGTTCTTGGCGTTGAGGACCACGCACTCCAGCCCCCGGCCGCTCAGGGTCAGCGACAGCCGTTCCGACTCGGCCACGTCCAGGGTGCCGATCAGGATCGGCCGCCCGGTGGCGTGCACCTCGACGATCTCGTCGATCAGCGCGTGGTCCTTGTCCATCCGGTACTCGAACAGCCGGTCGGGCGCGTCGGTCCGCACGCACGGCCGGTTGGGCGGGACCACGGCCACCCTGAGGTCGTAGAACTCGCGGAGCTGGTCGCCGACCGCGACCGCAGTACCGGTCATGCCGCACTTCTGCGGGTAGCGGGTGATCAGCCCCTGGACGGTGATCGAGTCGAGGATCTCGCCGGTCGCCGAGGGCGGCAGCGCCTCCTTGGCCTCCACCGCGGCCTGCAGGCCGTCCGGCCAGCGCTGCAGCAGCGCCACCCGGCCCCGGGAGGGGTTGATCAGATGCACCTTGCCGTCGCGGACGATGTAGTCCACGTCCTTGGTCAGCAGGGCGTGCGCGTGCAGGGCGAGGTTGACCTCGGTCAGCGTGGCGGGGCTGTCGTAGAGGTCCACCTCCAGCGCCTGCTCCACGCTGTCGATGCCCTTGCCCGTCAGATGGACGTTGCGCGCCTGGTCGTCGAGCTCGTAGTGGTAACCCCTGACCAGCTGGCGGACCAGCGCCGCCATCTGGGGCACCGCGTCGCCGGGATCGGCGGCCCCGGCCAGCACCAGCGGCACCCTGGCCTCGTCCACCAGCACCGAGTCGGCCTCGTCCACCAGCGCCACGTCCGGCGCCGGCACGACCAGGTCGGCCGCGTCGGCGCACGTCCGGTCCCGGAGCACGTCGAAGCCGATCTCGCTGACAGAGCCGTACGTCACGTCCCTGGCGTAGGCCGTCCTGCGCTCCTCCGGCGAGGAGGTCTGCCCGATCCAGCCGACCGAGACGCCCAGCGCCGCGTACAGCGGCCCCATCCACTCGGCGTCCCGCCTGGCCAGGTAGTCGTTGACCGAGATCACGTGGACGTGCTTGCCCTGCAGGGCGTATCCCGCGGCGGCCATCGCCCCGGACAGGGTCTTGCCCTCGCCGGTGGCCATCTCCGCGACGTTGCCGGAGAGCATCGCGAGCATGCCGACCAGTTGCACGTCGTACGGCCGGAGCCCCAGCGTGCGGTGCGCGGCCTCCCTCGCGACCGCGCAGAACTCGGCCAGATCGTCCACCGACGGGGCGGGGAGCTCGTCGAGCTCCCTGAAGCGCTCCTCCTGTGCTCCGGCCACGGCCACGGTCCGCTCGAAGGGGGCCAGATCGATCGAGCCGGGACGCTCCAGAAGCCGCCTGATGAGCTGAGTTATCGAGGCCACGTTCCCTCCAACGCCCGTCTTCGGGCTCACGTTCCCGGGCTCACACTCCCGCTTGCGCCTCACCGTACCGATCGGACGGATCACCGCGCGCCGCAGACCGCCGCGCGGGACGCCGGTTTCCGGTCCGCGCGACGGCTCACCCCGGCAGCCGGATTCTCCCCCTCTCCCCGAAGGTGAGCAGGCCGACGGCGCCGAGCGGCAGGACGGCCCCGCGGACCGCCTGCGGAGTGAGCCGTTTATGCGGGCGGCAGCCACCCACCGGACCGTTCGGATCCGGCTGTCAGGAGAGAGGACCGCCCGCTAGCGGGCGGTCGGCGGGGAAACGATGGTTATCGGCACCCGTCAACCCTGACGAGGCAATCGGTGATGCCTCCAGCCGTTATCCGAGCCCCCGGATCCGCCGTCGAACCTGACGCCACCTGACAGGTATGGGCGGAACGATGAGAGCCATGACGACGACTGCACAGTTTCTCGCCGTGAACATCGACTGCGCGGAGCCCAAGCGGCTCGCGGAGTTCTACGCGGCGGTCTTCGGATACGAGATCCAGCACGTGGAGGACGAGTACGCCGGGATCGGCGACGGCACGACGAGCATCTACTTCCAGCGCAACCCCGAACGCGAGGCGGCGGTCTGGCCCGGTCCGGGCAAGCAGTTCCATCTGGACGTCCGGGTCCCCGACGTGGACAGGGCGGTGGCGGACTATCTGGCACTCGGGGCGACCAAGCCCGACTTCCAGCCCGGCGGGGAGAACTGGACCGTGCTGGCCGACCCCGAGGGACACCTGTTCTGCGTCTGCCCGACCCGCGAGTGAGATGTGGCCCTTGGGGATACCCCCGCACCGGCTTGGGCGGCCTCTTACCCACTCGCCGGGCGCTCTAAGCTTGCGAGGTGACCCAAGAATCGCTCCTTTACCCATGCCCGATCACTTCCGGCAGGTGGTGATGACCTGGGTGGGGATGTCGATCGCTCTGATCGGTGCGCTGGGCTACGCCCTGGGGGCGGCTCTCCAGCAGTTCGAGGCGGTGTCGGAGGGGGCGTCGCTCAGGTTGATGAGACGGCCCCGCTGGTGGCTGGGCGGGGTGATCGGCTTCACCGGGGCGTCCCTGCACGCGGTCGCGCTGAGCCTCGCGCCGCTCGTCGTGGTCCAGCCGATCAGTGTGGCGACCCTGGTGTTCGCCGTACCGCTGGCCGCGGCGATGCACGGCAGGCGGCCGCGCAGAGAGGAGATCATCGGGTCGATCGCGGTGGCCGTCGGCCTGCTCGGCCTGATGCTGCTCGTCCCTTCGAACGCCGTGCCGCCGCACATGACGGACGGGGAGGCGCTCGGCTTTCTCGGCTGCGTCGGGCTGATCGTGCTGATGACACACGTGTTCGCCCGGAAGGTGAAGGGGGCGGCCAAGGCGCTGCTGCTCTCGGTCGGAGCGGGCGCGGTGACCGCGAGTGTGTCCACCTTCGTCCGGGTGGTGGGGGGTGGCCTCAACGGGGATCTGAGCAGGCTGCTGACCTGGTTCACGGTCGTGATCCCGGTGTTGCTCGTCTGCGCGGTGGTGTTGCTGCAGAAGTCCTACGAGGTGGGATACTTCGGCATCGCCTACGCGGCGGTCCAGGTGGTGGACCCCCTCACCTCCATTCTCGCTGGAGCGTTCCTCCTCGACGAGCCGATGCCGGCCGGGGTGGCGAACGTGATCCCCGCCCTCTTCGCCTCGGCGCTCCTGGTCTGGGGAACCGTCACGCTGGGGCGGCTCGCCCCCGATCACGGCGGCGGCCACACCACCGCCCGCGAGGCGGCCCCGGCCGTCTCATAGGACTCGTTTCAGTCCCGGGGCCGTCCATCCGCGTCAGGTATCCGGCTTGTGTTAGTTCCGTCACCTTTGGATGTCCGCGACCCCCGGCTGGGTATTGGATGACCAAGGATCTTCAGCGTTGTGGATCCGCGTGCCCACCCACCACTCGACTCTCAGGAGTTCGCTGTGCCCGGCGGATCGATCTACGTGACGAACGACGACCCGGTTCACGGATTGTCGCCCCAGGTCATGTACGAGCAGTTCTGGCGCAAGGAGGCCGACCAGCGCAGGAAGATGCGCTGGGTCAAGGCGGCGGGCGGCGTCGCCGTGGGCCTCGTGCTGGCCTACCGGTTCGCCATCCCGGCACCGGTGCTGGCCGGGCTCCTGTGCGGGGTGCTGGCCGGTGCCGCCGACATGCTCTGGACCTGGTACTCCTACGAGGCCACCGCGGTCTGGCGGGGCAGGCGCCGGGGCGAGACCATCACCGGAAGGCTGCTCCGCCGCAGGCTCGGCAGGCGTGGCTACCGCGTCCTCGACGGCCGCGCCGTACCCGGAGAGGCGTCGATCGACCACCTGGTCATCGGCCCCGGCGGCGTCTGGGCGGTCGACAACGAGGCATGGCACCCCGAGACCGAGATCGCCCGGTACGGCGAGCGGCTCTTCCTCGGCGAGAAGTACGGCTCGTCGGTGGCCAAGGCGCTCGTCGACGCCTCCGACTCGCTGGCCGCGGTGCTCTCGCGGGAGGCCGGCATCCCGGTGACGATCGAACCGCTGCTCGCCGTACACGGCGGGGAACTCCGGCGTACGGTCACCGCCGAGGGCCTCACCCTGCTCAAACCGCGCCTGGTGGCACGCTGGATTCTTTCCGGGTCACGGATGGAGCTGGACGAGCAGCAGGTGGAGCTGCTCGCCAGGACCGCCGCCCGCGTCCTACGCCGCATGCCCTGAGCCCCGGCCTTGAGCCCCCGCGTTCCCAGGGGCGCCGGACGACGTCCCACCCCGGCCTTCCGGTCTCCGGCCCCTTGCCGTCTCGGTCCCGTCCGGCCCGGTCCCGGGCTCCGCCGGATTTCGAAGTCCCGGCGGAAATACGCTATTCTTCAAGGGCTTCACGCGCCGCTAGCTCAGTTGGTTAGAGCAGCTGACTCTTAATCAGCGGGTCCGGGGTTCGAGTCCCTGGCGGCGCACAGACAGAAACCCCGGCTTACGTATTGTGAGCTGGGGTTTCTTGGTTTTCTAGCCAGCAGAGGGGCGTCGGTCGCAGCAGGGTTCTGCCTGGGTGCGCTCGTTTTGGAGCTCTTTTGTCGCGATCTTGTAAGTGGTGAGATCGTCGATCAGGGGTCCTCATCGCTGTCGGTGATGACATCCCCGTACATAACGAGCTCGCCTGTGGGGCGCACGGCCTCGCCATGTAGGGGGATCAGTAGCACTCCGGCAAGCCAATCCGCTTCGTCTTCGATCTCCTTCCTCCAGTCTCGGCATCCTCGGTCATCGACGGCTGGCGTCGGGGGTGATGCGGTGGACCGTGACTGGCTTCATGGCTGCCGAACTGCGTGTGGGCGAGCGGGGCGTCGGTTTCGAAGTCCGGCTGGACCTGTGGATGGGGTTCTGTTCTCACGCTCGGACACCCTGTTCTGATGATCTTGCGCGTGATTGCGCTTACCGTCTGCGATAGTGGCCGTGTGCGTACGGTTCATATCGAGGCCAAGCCGGATCATCTCCTGCGCCTCGCCCGCCTCAGAGATCCGGTGGGCGCGGTGGCGGAGATGATTTGGAATGCGCTGGATGCCGAGGCGTACAACATCACCGTCAGTGTCGAGGTCAACGGACTGGGCGGGGTCGAGTACGTCAGCGTTAGCGATGACGGTCATGGGATGCCGAACGCCTCGTGTGAGAACTACTTCCGAGGGCTTGGCGGCTCCTGGAAGACCAAGGCGAAGGTGTCGCCCGAGTTGAAGCGCGGGCTGCATGGCCGTACCGGACAGGGCAGGCTTCGCGCGTTCGCGCTGGGTGAGCAGGTGCGCTGGGTAACGGTCGCGAGAGCGACCGATGGCCGGATCGAGCAGACGACCATCACCGGAGCTATCGACCAGCCCGCGGACTTCAGCGTGTCCGAGCCGGAGTATCTGGACGCACAGACCGGAACACGTGTCGAGGCGTCGGTTCCTGCGGACTTCGTCACGCGGCTTGTCCAGGACAACACAGCCCAGCAACTCGCCTCGACCTTCGCCCCGTTCCTTGCTGCGAATCCCGACGTGACAATCATGTGCCAGGGGGAGCGGCTTGATCCGTCAACCGTCTGGGCAGACACCGCGGAGTACCCTGTCGACTGGTCGGGCGCCGATGATCATGCGGAGCCATTGCTGCGCGTCATCGAATGGCCTAAAGACGTCGGCAGGGTTCTCGCGCTGTGCGACGCCAGTGGCGTGGTGCTGGACGAGGTCCCGCCGGGGATCCAAGCTCCCGGATACCACTTCACGGCCTACCTCCTATGGGACGGATTCGTCGAGCGGCGTGGCGATCTACCCTTGGCGGAGATGGACGAGAGCGGCGATCTACTTGAGGCCGCTAGGGAGGCGCTGCGCGCCCATTTCCGGAAACGGGACCAGGAGCGTAGGGCTCGGCTGATTCAGGAGTGGAAGCGGGATGAGGTCTACCCTTATCCAGGAGAACCCGTTGAGCCCGCGGAGGCCGTGGAACGACAGATGTTTGACGAGGTCGCGACCACGATCGCACGCCGCCTTCCCGGGTCTCAGCAGAGCAGGAAGACGACATTCCGGCTCCTCCGGGAGATCATTTCTCATGATCCAAGCGGCCTCTATCCGGTGCTGGATGAGCTGTTCCGCTTGCCCCAGTCCGAGCAGGACGAACTCAAGAGGTTGCTCCAGCGGACGAGCCTCTCCGATGTGATCAAGGCCACTGGCCAGGTGACCGCCCGGCTGGATTTCCTGGCCGCGCTCAAGGTGCTGGTATTCGAGCCGGAGATCAGCCGGACCGTCAAGGAGCGGCGGGAGCTACACAAGATCCTTGAACACGAGACGTGGGTGTTCGGCGACGCGTACGCGTTGATGGTCAGCGACCAGAGCCTGGACGCCGTGCTTCGCCGTCACCTCCGGGCGCTGGGTCGCGAGTCAGAAGACGGTCAATTGGATCCGGTGCGCAGGGAAGACGGCCGGCAGGGGATTGTCGATCTCATGCTGGGCAGGGAACACCGAGGCAGTTCCGGCAGAGAGCATCTCGTTGTTGAGCTCAAAGCCCCCAAGGTGAAGATTGGGCAGACCGAAGTCGGCCAGATCAAGAGCTATGCCCAAGCGGTGATCAGCGATCCCCAGTTCCGAGATGCCCGAGTCTCCTGGGACTTCTGGATCGTCTCCACGGAGATGGACGACGTTGTCCGAAGAGACGCGAGAACGCCGAACCTGCCACCTGGGTGCATTGCCGAGTGGGAAGGCGGCGTCCGAATCTGGGCGAGAACGTGGAGCGAGATCATCGACGACTGTGAAGAGCGCCTCCACTTCTACCGTGATCGGCTGAATCACGACCCCGCCACGGCACACGCTCTCGATTACCTTCATCGGCTCCACGGCGCTGTGATCCCCGAGACTGTCGCGCAGAGGTAGCTGAACCGAATGGCGCTTGCACATCGCAGGCGGATTATCGGGTGCAACATCTAAAAGGAAGATCTCGGCTCGGCCACACAAGTAGCCCAGGCCGTGGCAGCACTGCGCGAAGAAGGCCGGCAACTGGGAGCGGTGGTATCGCGACAACATCCCACTGGCCGAACAGCTCTACATCGCCTACACCGTTGAAGAGGAGAGGTGACCATGCCAAAGCACCCTCCGCAGGACTGGGAAATCCTGGAACGAGAGCTGTACGACGCCGGCGTCTCCCCTGCCGAGGTCGTAGCCGGAGCTCGCCGGCTGCTCGCCGAGACACGCGGGCGCCAACTCGCCGAGGCGCGCAAGCACGCTGGGCTCACCCAGAAAGACCTCGCAGCCGGCATGGGCGTGAGCATCGCGCGCATCTCCCAGATCGAGCACGGTGAAGTGACCTCCATCGAAGTCGTCGCCCGATACGTCGAAGCGCTCGGCGGACACCTCGACCTGGTCGCCGACTTCGGAGACCACACCATGAGGTTGCCCGTCAGTGACCGGCCCACCGACACCGCCGCATGACACCGAACCGAGCCGTCGCACGAGCGAACGCGTGCCGCTCGCGCCGCTGATCTCCAACGCCGGCTTCGCTTGTTCGTCAAGGTTCTCTGCCGGAGCGGGGTGTCCATAACTGGACGGGGCGCAGTGGGCTTCCCGGATTGCCGCCGATTGATGGTTCAGGTATTGGTATTGGTAGTGGCGTCCGGATGGGCGGGTGGGTTCCGGGTCCTTCCACCCCTTGGGGACCTGGGCATCAGAGACGCACATGAATATCGCGCCGGGGGATCGTCGGTCCTCTCCGCCGGAGTCGAAGGTGACTCCCCGAACCCCGTCCCCTGGAGGTCTTGCGGTGGCACGACGACGGACACCCGCCGGCCGGAGGCCGCGTCGGCGTAAGGGCCGGCGCAAGCAGAGCGCGGACGGGGTCCTGTGGCCGGTCGGCGCCTTCGCCCTCGTGGTGGCCGTCGCATGGCTCGTCGACGTCGTCGCCGCCAACTGGGCGCTGGTCCTCGGCGTCACGATCGTGTTGATCGTGGGACTGGCCGGGGTGCTCCTGCTCCGCCGCCGGACGATCGAGACCCGGAGGCGGGAGTGGCTGAGGGGCAACGCGCGCCTCGAACGCGTCGACCGTATGACGGGTGACCAGTTCGAAGTCCTGGTGGAGACTCTGCTCCGGGACGAGGGTTTCCACCAGGTCCGCCGGATCGGCGGCAGCGGTGACGGCGGTGTCGACGTCATCGGAACAGCCCCCACCGGCGACCTCTTCGTCATCCAGTGCAAGCGCTGGAGCAACTCCGTGGGCGCGCCCGCGATCCGCGACCTCCTCGGCGCGCTCCACGCCTATCCCGGCCACCGAGGCGTCCTCGTCACCACGGCGCGCTTCACCGCCCCGGCCAGGGAGTACGCCGCGAGCACGGATCTGATCCTGATCGACCGCGCGCGGCTCGTCGCCTGGCTGGCGGGCTCCTACGCCCTCGCCCCGCCGGTCCGCCCGAGGGGTGCCCCCTGGTCGCTGCCGAGGCGTGGTGCGCCTTTCCTTTGACATGTGAGTGAGCTGGAAACTCTCAAGAATCCGGATATTTCCGGCTTTGGCCTGATGGGGATATCGGGGATGGGCAGACCTTGCCGAGCCTGTCAGGGCGGGCCGGAGACGCCGGAAGCACCGGAGATGCCAGGAGCGTCGGAGATGCCAGGAGCACCGGGGGCGCCGGAAGCGCCGGAGGTGCGACCGCTTCCGGGAGCGGACGGCATCGCCCGGGCGTGCAGCGCCCGCCGCCAGGACCCCAGCCGCGCCGACGTCCGTGCCTCGACGGCACGGCCCTGAGAGTCCACCCATCCGCGCACCGGCCGGATCCCGTGCAGCGCGTTCAGCGTCCACACCTCCAGCCTCTGGAGATCGTCGGTGGTGCTGTGCTCGGCCTGGAGCCGGCACCTCCGATCCAGGGCCAGTCGTTCCAGCATGAGGCGGGTGACCGAGGGCAGCACGGGCAGGCCGGCGGCGGGGACGCAGAGCGTGTCACCCCGCCACCACACGAGCGCGGAGTGGGCGGCTTCGAGCGCGGTGCCGTCCTCGCTGTACAGCAGCGCGTCGTCGGCGCCCGCCGCCCGCGCGTCGGCCCGCAGGGCCGCCATGGCCGCCAGGTCGGGCCCCTTCACCCCGGGCCGGGTGCGCGGATCGGAGCGGGAGGGGATCCACAGGGCGACGGTGTCGCCCCTCTCCGGTGCGGGGCGCAGCCAGAGCGTCAGCTGCGGCGAAGGGGCGCGATACGCCTCGATCCGGGGGAACCAGTGTCCCCCTGTGGGAAGTTCGCGGCGGACCGCGGCCAGGAAGCGCCGTACGGCCTCCTGCGGAAGGGCGGGCGCGAGCCCGGTGCAGGACTGCCGGAACCGTCGCTCGTGCAGATCGAGCCCCCGGACCCTGCCATCCGCCACCAGCCAGGAGTCCACCACCGAGGGGTCGCCGCGCGGCTCGCCCCGATCGGGCGACCAGGCGCCGTCCGGGGACCAGAGAAGCCGCTGTCCGGCGGGCGCGGGGCTGCGGGGGACCGTCATCTAACCGCCGACCTCCCTTGCGTACGGCGAGGCGACGTGGACGCCCCGTGTCTCGTGTGATCCCGTGTCTCCCGTGTTTCGCCATGGGCATCCGCGGGCATCCGCAGACATTCTCCGGTATCTGCCAGCATTCGCAAGCGTTCACGGAGGTTTGTCACCATCTGTGGATCACTGTCGGTGGATCACGGTCCGCGGACGGCCGACACCGCCCGCGGCGCTCCGCGGTCGCCCCGGAGTCCTGTTTTCGAGTAGGGCTCATGTTAGGTCTTGACTGGAGACCTGACAACGGCGGATGCTGTCGGCATCCCGCCCCCCCCGCCGGTTGTGTGAGGTGCCCATGGCCAGTTCCCGTTCCGTCATCCGGGTGATCGTCATCGCGTTGTCAATGATCGGCGCGGTGCTCCTGGCGGGCAGTACGGCCGGGGCCTCGCCGCCCCGCCCGGGGGCCGGGGTCAACGCCCTGGGCGAACCGTTCAGGGGCACGGCGCCCGACGGCACGGTCCGGGGCTTCGTCGACGCCCACAGCCACCTCATGTCCTACGAGGGGTTCGGTGGCAAGCTGCTGTGCGGCAAGCCGTTCGATCCCGGCGGCATCGCCAGGGCGCTGGTCGACTGCCTGGACCACCACCCGCACGGTGAGGCCGCCTGGTTCGAGAACTTCACCAGGACCGGCTCCCCGACCGGCACCCACGACCCGGTCGGCTGGCCCACCTTCAAGGACTGGCCCGCCTACAACTCGCTGACCCACCAGCAGGCCTACTACACCTGGATCGAGCGGGCCTGGCGGGGTGGCCTGCGCGTCATGGTCAACGACCTGGTGGCCAACCGGCAGCTGTGCGAGATCTATCCGCTCAAGCGGAACTCCTGCGACGAGATGGCCACGATCAGGCTGGAGGCCCGGCGGACCACCGAACTACAGGATCACATCGACGCCGAGTACGGCGGTCCCGGCCGGGGCTGGTTCAGGATCGTGCGCGACCCCGCGGAGGCCAGGAAGGTCATCGCGGACGGCAAGCTCGCCGTGGTCCTCGGGGTCGAGACCTCCGAGCCGTTCGGCTGCCGCCAGAGTCTCGGCATCCCGCACTGCACCAGGGCGCAGATCGACCGGGGCCTGGACGAGCTGCACGGTCTCGGCGTGCGCAGCATGTTCCTCTGCCACAAGTACGACAACGCCCTGTGCGGGGTCCGCTTCGACTCCGGCACGCAGGGGGCGATCGTCAACCTGGGCAACCTGCTGAGCACCGGTACCTTCTGGAAGGCGGGGACCTGCACGGGACCGGAGCACGACAACACGATCGAACCCGGCGGGATCATCCCCGCCCCCCTGGCGAAGTGGCTGCCCCCCGGTGTCTCGTCGCCGGTCTACCCGCCGGCTCCGCACTGCAACGTCAAGGGCCTGACCGGCCTCGGTGAGTACACGCTCAGCGCGATGATGAGACGCGGGATGCTCGTCGAGATCGACCACATGAGTGTGAAGGCCGCCGACCGGACGCTGGACATCCTTGAGGCCGCCCGCTATCCGGGCGTGATCTCCTCCCACAGCTGGATGGACCCGGGCTACTACCGCCGGATCTACGGGCTGGGCGGCATGATCACGACCTACGGGTTCCCGGCCGAGCGCTTCGCCGAGGAGTGGCGCAAGACCAGGGGGCTCAGGAGCGGCGAGCACCGCGCCGGGTTCGGCTACGGCCTCGACGCCAACGGCATGGGCCCGCTGCCCGCCCCGCGCCCGAACAACTCGGCCAACCCGGTGACCTACCCGTTCAGGTCCTTCGACGGCGGGGTGACCCTGGACCGCCAGCGCACCGGTGAGCGGGTCTGGGACGTCAACGTCGACGGCGTCGCCCACTACGGCCTGGTCCCCGACTGGATCGAGGACATGCGGATCGTCGCCGGAGACGAGATCGTCCAGGACCTGGCCGCCGGGGCCGAGTCCTACCTGCGGATGTGGGAGGCGGCCGGCCCCCGCTGAGCCGACGCCCCTCGGAGTCCCCGGAGCCCCCGGAGGCCCCCGGCTCTCCGGGGGTCTCCGGCGTAAACGACCGAGGCGCGAAAGGCCGCCGTTCCGCCCGTCGGGGCCGCGCCTGCCTGGAGGGGGCCGTACGGCGGGGTGGTGTCTCCTCGCCTCGCCGCCGCAGGTGTCCGGCCTGTGACACCGGCATGCCGTTCGTTTTTACCCACTGTGGGGGAGAACTGTCGCTCGGGACGCTTGACACGTCAAAATTGATCCGTGGTCAGGATCGGATCGGCAGGGATGAGCGATTGTGAGCGTGGGCAACTTCCCCCAGTGCTGGGCCAGCTGTTCACCGGCGGCGGTGACGGGCGGGTGCTCTCGATCGAGTTGCCGCCGGGTGACGTGGTCTGGCCCGATCCCGGCTACTCACAGTTCTCGCTCGACCACCGTCCGGCGTTCTGGCTGAGTGACACGGTGGTCTCCGGTGACCTCTGGGCCGGGCTGCGGGCCGAGCACGGGCGTTCGGGCCTCTGGCCGGTGCTGCTGGAGGACTCCGTTCAGCCGTGGTCGGCGGGACAGATCGCCCCGGACGCGGTGGCCGAGATCGACAACTACCATGCCGCCGCGTTCATGGCCGAGGTCTGGGCGGACTGGGTCCAGAAGGCCGATGCCGGGCAACTGGAGCTGCTCGACCCGTTCGGTCCCGGGTGTCCGGGGCCGGCTCCGTCGGGTGAGCTCGCCGCCGACCCCGGCGCGGTCGCCGACTGGTACGCCGGGGTGATCGCCGAGCGCCGGACCCCGCTCGGGCTGGTCGCGGCCGACCGGGGTGCCGACGCGCTGGCCGTCATGGGGTGGCAGGGGGCGCTGAACCACAACGAGTGGATGGTCCCGCTGGCGGCCGTGGTGCGCAGCTGGGAGGATCGGTTCGGGGCGCGGCTGGTCGGCATGGGGTTCAACACCCTGGACCTGAGCGTCGCCGCGCCTCCGGTCACCCCGGAGCACGCCCTGCACGTCGCCGCCGAGCACTGGACGTTCTGTCCCGACAGCGTCATCTACAGCGCCGGGACGCTGATCGACTACGCCGAGCAGATCAGGGGGAGGAACGCCTGGTCCTTCTGGTGGGACTGACCGTCCAGGTCGCGGAGGCGGGACGGGCCGCACGGGTGAGGGGCGGGTCGCACGGGTGAGGGCGCGGACCCGGCCGATTGGGCTCTCCGTGGATCCGCGGGCATATGCCGGGGCAGACGGCGTCGTTGTGAGAAGGATCGGCGCACCGGCTGGGGGCAGGGGCCGCGACAATCGAGCGACTTGTTCGTCAAGTCTGTCCTCTTCGGGGATTAAGGGGAAGAAGTCGCAGGTCAGGCGGGCGATGACGATAAGATCATTAGGTAGGTCCCCTAACGGTTCCGCCGGGCCTGACAGCGTGGAGTGAGGATGGTCAAGGCCTGGCCAATGGCTCTTTCTTGGCCGTTGAAGGTAGATCTTCTGGGGTTTTCATGGCTTTTGTTTTGCTTTGTCCCCATCTGGTAGGTAGTGTCCTAGTCGTTATCGGTCGGCGACTTGCCCTTCAGGAGAAGGAGCGGCCAACCGACGTCGAATCCCGAAGGCCCCCAGGGGGCCGCGGGAACCGGGGACCCACTTCGTGGGGTGAATCCGCCGCAGGTCTGCGGCGGTAGGGCAACTCCAGCGCCCGAACCCGTCAGCTAACCCGGTAGACGAGATGGAGAGGAGATCCCCTTCATGGATCGCTGTATCGCCTTCGTCCCGGTGCCGCCTACCGTGTTCGTGCCGATCATCTAAGACTTCCTCGCCGCGTCCGATCGCGGCACCACCTCGCATCGCGCCTCGCGTAGCGTCCGGCCCCTCCGGCTACGCCTTCTCTTCTCCGTGAGCGCGTACGCGTATACGCCCGTGCCTTCCTTGACCTCTTGCGCGGGCTGCCCTGTTCCCTCGCGAAAGAGTCTGCCTCCTATGCGTTTTTCCCCTCGTCTGCGCCATCACGTGTTCGCCGCCACCGTCCTGGGTGCGAGCATCCTCACCTCCGCCGGCGTCGTCTCGGCGCTCCCTGCCTCGGCCGACACCGGCTCCTCCGCCTCCGCCGACTCCGAGACCATCCTGCTCAAGGGCTCGACCAAGGCCTCCTACTTCTGGGACGACTCCTCAGGCCGCGCCGGGGACACCGGCCTGCCCGCGAGCGGCAAGCCCATGCAGAAGGGCATGATCGCGAGCCCGAGCTGGCCGCTGTTCACCGAGGGCTATGTCGTCTACAAGGGCAAGAAGGCCAAGTTCTTCGTCGGCGACCGAGGCCCCGGTATTCCCTCCAACAACGGTGTCATGATCGACCTTGACGCCAAGAGCTTCGCCGACCTGACCGGCGGCACGTTCAACTCCAGCACGCTGGGTGTGGACGGCGTCGGCGGCATGGGCCACATCAAGGTCGACTACGTCGTCACCAAGTGGGGCAACGGCGTGGGCAAGAAGAACCACCCTGTGGCGTTCGCCAGCGGCGCCTGGAAGGTCATGGACTCCAACCCGGCCGAGCCGCCGAAGGTCGTCCTCGCCGACCCGGCGCAGCCGGGGAGGGACCGGGAGGCAGGGAAGGCCGACGTCGCCGGCGCACCCGGGATCCTCATGCCCAACGGCGGCGCCGCCCCCGCGGCTCTCGCGCCGAAGGGCTTCCGGGACCTGAGCGGGTCACAGACCGCCCCCATCACCTCCGGTTCCGCCAACGCGCTGGCCGGTGCGGCGGGACTGGCCGCCGTGGGCGGCGCAACCTTCCTGATCGCCGGTCGTCTCAGCCGGTAGATCACGGAGCACCGCGCGCCCCGGTGGATCACGGACCGTCGCGCCCCGGTGGACCATGGGGCGCCGCAGCCGGTGGATCGTGAGGCGCCTCACTCCGGTGGATCACCGGTCGTCCCGCCCCGGTGGGCCGCCGGCGAACGGAGTCGAGATCGCCGGGGCCCGCCGTACCGGAGGGTCAGATCTCCAGCTTCTCCTCGATGGCGCGCAGGCTGTGCCGTGCGAGCGCGAGGTTGGCCCTGACCCGGTCGAGGGCCATGTAGAGGAAGAGCCCCTTGCCGCCGCGGCCGGTGACCGGGCGGATCACGTGATACTGGTTGGTGAGCGTGATGAGGATGTCCTCGATGCCGTCCTTGATGCCCAGCGACTCCATGGTGCGCATCTTCGCCCTGACGACCTCGGTGTTACCCGCCGCCGCCACCTGGAGGTCGAGCTCCTTGGAGCCGCCGAGCGCCCCCAGGGCCATGCCGCTGTTGTAGTCCACGACCACCGCGCCGACGGCGCCGTCGATCGCCATCATCTCCTTGAGAGAGATGTCCATATTGCCCATTTCTGCCTCCGGTTATTGAGTGGTCCATGTGCGGGAAGTGATGGCGGCCAGGTTCGCCGCCGTCTTGCGGCCTTCCAGTCGCAGCAGCCCGAGGTTGGCTCCCGGGCGGGCGAGGACTGTAAGGACGATCTTGGGGCCGGCCGCGTAGAGGGCCGTGTAACCGTGGGTGCCGGAGATCAGGGTCTCCTCGAAGGCGCCCTTGCCGGCCAGGCCCGTCATCCGGCGGCTGAGGGCCAGCAGGGCCGACGAGAGCGCCCCGATCTGGTCGGCGGCACCGTTCACGTCGCTGGCTATCGGCAGACCGTCCACGCTGCACGCGATGCTTCCTTCCACGTCGGGGATCCGCTCGCGTAGCAGCGTCATCTCCCGGCGCACCTCATCACGTAGTTCCACGGGAATCCTCCTTCCGGTCCGCCTCAGCGTCCGCAGCCTTATCGGCATCGGGCCGAGCTCACGTGAGTGCCTCCAATGCGTTCCTGAGCCGGACGAGCAGGTTCACGTCGGTGGGGTCTCCCGTCGCCGGGGGAAGCCAGGGGGGTGTCTCGGCGGCGCCGGTCCAGCCCTCCCCCCAGCCGGCCCCGTTCCCCCATCCCGGCTCGTCCGCTCCGTCCGGCACGGCGTCTCGCCTCCTGGCGGTGCAGGCGGTGCGTCTGGGCAGTCCGTCCGCCGACGCGCCGGGCAGTACGGCGGCCACCGCGGCGAGGGCGGCACCGGGTTCGGCGGCGGGCCCGGTGACGGGTGCGGCGGGAAGCTCGCCCCTGGGCAGGCGGAGCAGCCCGGCCGCGGCCAGCTGCCGTACGGCCAGCAGCACCGAGTAGGCCGGTCGGCCGAGCCTGTGGGCCAGGTCGGCGGGGGTCGCCGTGGCATCGGCTCCCACCACCACCTCCCACTGCAGTGAGGTCAGCACCACCCCATGGGCCGGGACGCGTCGTACGGGAACGACCGGAAGCGCGTCCAACTCGCTGGACGGCCAGACCTGGTTCAACTGCGCTCTCCTTCGCTTGCACTCCCGGAACAGTCCGGTCACGTCGAAGTGCCACTGGGCGCCGAGCCAGTGCCGCTCTCCCAGCTGGAAGGCGGACCGGCACGCCGTGGCGTCGGACAGGAAGTACGCGGCGTCGAGCACCGCGCCCAGTACGCACAGCTCCAGCTCGCCCCTGGTGAGCACGCCCTGGCGGATCAGCCGCAGGCCGCCGGGGCGGTCGTCGGTGGCGGCCCGCACGGCCTGGCGTACGGCATGGGCGGAGACCCGGCCTGAGGAGGTCAGCAGGTCCTCCAGCGGCGGGGCGGCCGGGCTCTCGGCGTAGGTCACGCACCCGTCCGTGAGATAGAACGTTCCTGTCCCGTCCAGGCGGAGTGCGCCGGTGACGTGATCGCCCGCGAGCCCGCTGAGTACGTTCTCCACAGTCGGCACGGTTTCACGTTGTTATCAGTCGGCCGGAAAGGGCCTGAAGGTGGTGACGTGCCAGGGCCAGGTTGGCGCGTTGGGAATCGAGCCGCAGGTAAATCACCAGCGGACCGTCAAATACCGTTTCGAGTGGCTTTAATAAATGGTGTCCGTCGTCGGTGGTGATGATGACATCGCGGATCCGGACGGTCCCGCCGGACGAGGCCGAGGCGAGTCCGTCCACGGTCGCCCTGAGGGTCTCGCTCAGCCCCGCGGCGGATCGTTCCACGTCGACGCGGCTGCTCCCGCCACGGGTCGCCACCGCCGTCCCACTGGTCTGATCGATCAGGATCACGTCCAGCGCGCCGGGGATAGCCATGACCTCAGCCAGGCAGTCTTCGATTCCGAGCACGGGCTCTCCCTCGCCAGCGACTTCACAGCGTCGCTCGGTTAGCGTAGGGATACCACTTTGAATCCGGGAGTGTTAGACAAAAGTGAGATATGTAGGGGGAGAGGATCCGTTGCCTGGGTAGAAGATTACCCCTCCCGAGTGGGAGGTCTCTTCTTAGGCTTAGGTGATTAATGCATTTTCGTCCCGCCGAAAAGCGGTGACATGCTTCACGGGTGACCCCACGGAGGCGGCCGGCTCAGTTCTCGCGGCGGGGGAGGCGGGGAGGGGTCAGGGCTCGCAGCGCCACCGCGGAGAGCTCTTCGGCGGTGAGCACCCGGGGTTCGGTGACGGCCCTGGCCCGTACGTAGACCTCGCAGAGCCACTCCAGCAGCCGGGTCGCCTCGAAGGCCGCGGGCAGGTCGTCGCCGACGGTGATCCCGCCGTGGCTGGCCAGCAGCGCCGCCCGCCGGTCCTGGATCGCGGCGCCGACGTTGGCGGCCAGCTCCGGGGTGCCGTAGGTGGCGTAGCCGGCGACCCGGACGGTCCCGCCGAGCAGCAGTGTGTTGTAGTGGATCGCCGGTAGCTCGGTCATGGTGGTGGCGACCACCGTGGCGAAGGTGGAATGGGTGTGCACCACGGCGCGGGCGCCGGTCGCCGCGTAGACCGCCAGGTGCATGGGGGTCTCGGAGGACGGCCGCAGCTCCCCGTCGACCAGGTGTCCCTCGACGTCGATCACCGGGCAGGACTCCGGTTCCAGGTGGTCGAGGGCGATCCCGCCGGGGGTTACCGCGACCAGTTCGCCGACCCGGACGCTCAGATTTCCCGACGTCCCGATGACCAGACCGGCTTCGGCGGCCCTGCGGCCGTACTCACACAGCAGCCGACGCTGCTCCGCCAGCAACATGTCCTAAAAGTAGGGGCTTGCGGTGATGTGCGGCAAACGACCATTATCTGGTCTAGACCGGCCGGCGGCCATGGGTCGCCGGGAATCGTGGATTCATTACTGTCTGACGATTTGAGAGTCAATGGTTTCGGGTGAATCACTGGACATTGAGGGTTGCCCTGTCGGAGGAGCGCGCTCCTGGGCGCCCGGGATCCGGACGTGTCGCGGAGATGTCACGGCTTGGTCTAGACCGGCTTGGATCTCTTGACGGTGGACGTCGCGGATATGTGGGTTCGGGCACGAGTTCAGGAACTTTCCTTACTGATTTCCGATTCGGAAGGGGCGCGATGTCCAGCTCGGCTGGTACACCCGGAGACGTCACCCGGCGGCAGCTGTTCCGCCGGATCGGCCTGACCGCCCTGGCGGCGGCCCCCGCCACCGGGCTGCTCGGCGCGTGCGCCACCCCCGGGTCCGTCCCGACGGCCACCTCCCCCGGTGGCCCGGTCTCCGCGGCCAACCCGTTCGGCGTCGGTGCCGCGGCCCCGCTCGAAGTGGTCATCTTCAAGGGCGGTCTCGGCGACGGCTACGCCACCGAGGTCCACGAGCCGCTCTACAGGAAGGCGTTCCCCAAGGCCACGGTCGAGCACATCGCCACCCAGCGGATCGCGCAGACCCTGCAGCCGCGCTTCGCCGGCGGCGACGTGCCGGACGTGATCGCCAACTCGGGCGCCGACCTCATGGACGGCGGAGCCCTGCAGCAGGAGGGGCGGCTCCTGGACCTCACCGAGCTCTGGGACGCCCCCGCCATCGACGATCCGAGGCGGAAGGTGCGCGACATGGTCGCCCCGGGCACCGTCGAGTCGGGCCTCATCGCCCAGCGGCCGTACCTGATGAACTACGTCTTCTCCGCCTACGGCCTCTGGTACGACTCCGTGCTGTTCGACAAGCACGGCTGGAGCCCGCCGGAGTCCTTCGAGGAGTTCAGGGCGTTCTGCGAGAAGGCCGAGGCCGTCGGCGTCACCCCGTTCGCCTACGCGGGCAGGAACGCCGCCTACTACGCCTACTGGATGATCCTCATCTCCGCGGCGAAGATCGAGGGCAACCAGTTCCTGATCGACCTCGACAACCTCGTCGACGGAGTCTGGAGGCGCGACTCGGTCAGGCAGGCCGCCACGGCCTGGGCCCAGATCGGCACGTACATGGACGAGGCGTTCGAGGGCCTGAGCCACACCGAGGTGCAGACCCAGCAGAACCAGGGCAAGGTCGCCCTCTATCCGTCCGGCTCCTGGCTGGAGAACGAGCAGAAGAGCCAGACCCCCAAGGACTTCAGGTACGCCCTGGCGCCCACCCCCAGTGTCACCGCGGCGGACCAGATGCCGTTCGAGGCCATCAGGGCCGTGGCCGGTGAGGCGTACCTCGTCCCGGCCAAGGCCAAGAACCCCGAGGGCGGCCTGGAGTATCTGCGCATCATGCTCTCCAGGGAGGGCGCGCGGGGCTTCACCGAGAAGTCCGGCAGCCTCACCGTGGTGACCGGCGCCGCCGACGGCCTGCGCCTGTCACCGGGCAACGCCAGCCTCAGCGCCGCGCAGAACGCCGCCGGCGAGAACCTCGTCACCTTCAGCAGTTTCGAGAACTGGTACAGGGAACTGGAGACCGAGCTCCGCAGGCAGACGAACGCGCTGATGTTCGGCCGCGTCTCGGCCGACGAGTTCTGCGACGCCATGCAGAAGGCCGCCGACAAGACCATGGCGGACTCCGCCGTCACCAAGCAGAACCGGACGGTGTAGGCCCCGATGCGGTACGGCGGGCACCGGTTCGTCGTTGGGGGCGGCGCGCCGGGGCGCGGCCGGGCCTGGCGGTCCGGCGGCGGACGTGATCTCCTGGGCCGATGGACCTGCTTGACGACTCCGCGGTGGAACAGAGGCTGGCCGCCGTCCCCGGATGGCGGCGTGAGGGCGACGAGATCCGCCGGACCATCCAAGCCGCCGACTTCCCCACCGCGATCCGCATCGTCGACGAGGTGGCGGTCGAGGCCGAGAGGCTCAACCACCACCCCGACATCGACATCCGCTGGCGCACCCTGCACCTGACCCTGTCCACCCACGACGCCGGCGGCCTGACCGAGCTGGACTTCACCCTCGCCGCCCGCATCGACGAGATCGCCGCCTCGCACGGCTGAGGCCCGGTCCCGGCCATGGCCCCGGTCCCGGCGTGGCGGAGCGGGGCCGTGACGGATCCGCTCCGCCGCGCCGGAGAGCGGGCGCCGGAAAGGGCACGGGAAGAGCACGGGAAGAGCACGGCCCGCGCCACCCGGAGGTGACGCGGGCCGTGTGTCCCGGTCGGGCGGGCCGTCGTGTTCAGGTCACGCCGGCCGCGCCCGGGGTCAGGAGGCCGGTCCGACCTGGACGGTCGCGCGGGCGCCGTCGTTCAGGACCGTGATGCGGGTGTTGGTGTCGGGCACCTTGACCCCGAGATCGGGGTTGGCGGCCGACCAGTAGACCCCGCTGTGGTCGTCGAAGGAGCGGACGCCGGGCTGGGAGCGGATGACCTTGGCCACGCCGTTCTTGTGAAGCTCGACCCGATCGCTGCTCGCCCTGCTGAAGGGGGCGTCGAACACCTGTGACCTGCCGTTGAGCAGTGTGAGGTCGGTCCAGGTCAGCGGGGTCGGGCGGGCGTCGACGGGCAGGATCATGCCCTCACCCGGGTGGTCCCTGGTGGTGTTGTCGGTGCGGTAGGTGTCCCAGAGCCAGACCAGCACGCCCTCCTGGTAGGGGTAGTGCTCGACGAGGTCGGCCTTGGCGGGGTCGCTGCGCCAGCCGAAGTTGTAGGGACCGGTCTTCAGGTAGGCGTTGTAGCCGGCGTACCGGCGGTTCTCCACCAGGTAGGCGCGGGAGTGGCTCTTCACGCCGACCTTGCCGATCCGGCTGAAGCCCACGGCGGTCCAGCCGTTGTCGCCGCTCTCCACGTCGTCCTGGACGACGCCGCCGAACGCGTCCACCAGGAAGCCGTTCTCCGAGGTGTTCGTGTCGGTCGAGTAGCGGAACCGGAAGTCGATCTTCTTGCCCGCGTAGGCGGTCAGGGGGAGAACGAGATCGTTCCAACCGCTGGTGCCGGTGATGCCGGTGGTGAACGGCGTGCCGCCCACGGTGCCGGGCACGGCCTGCCAGGTCTTGCCCCCGTCGATCGAGGCCTCGGGGTAGAGGAAGTCGTAGCCGTCCTCGATCTGGTACCAGACCTTGGCGGTCAGCTCGGCGGTGGTCAGCCCGGTGAGGTCGATCTGCCGGGTGAGCGTCTCGTTGAGATAGTCGCCCCTGCCGCTCCACCACTGGTAGGAGCCCTGCGCCGGGTCCACCAGCTCGGTGGAGACCACCCGCTTGGGCAGGTCGACGAGGACCGCCTGGGGATCCTTGGTGTTGTAGGAGCTGACGCCCAGGGTGTGCTTCGACGCCGTGGCGGCGCCGGCCCGCTCGTAGTTCAGCCACCCGAGCTGGAGCTTGCTCCAGGCGTCCAGGTCGCCGGCGTACTCACCGGTCGGGCCGTTCTTCGAGCCGAGGTAGGACCCCGACGACATCAGCGACCAGTAGCCGACCGCGTTGTCGCCCGCCGAGGCGTACAGGTCGGGCAGGCCCAGGTCGTGGCCGAACTCGTGAGCGGTCAGGCCGACGCCGCTGTTCTCGCCCGCGGTCAGGTAGTCGCCGACCCAGATGCCGGTGTCGCCGATCTGGGTGCCGCCCTGCTTGTTGCCCGAGGGGCCCGCGGTGCCGCGCTGGTTCCAGTAGGCGAAGTAGCGGTGCGCCCACACGGCGTCGGCGCCCTGCGCGCCGCCGCCCCAGGTCTCGTCGATTCCGGCGTGCACGACCTGGTAGTGGTCGAGGTAGCCGTCGGGCTCGTTGAAGTCGCCGTCGTTGTCGTAGTCGTAGCGGTCCCAGACGTCGAAGGTCTGTAGCTGCGCCTTCACGTCCTGGGCCGAGCGGCCACGGGCCAGCTCACCGGTGTACCAGGTGTTCACCGAGTCGCGGACCAGGTCCCAGTTGTTGTGGCAGATGCCGCTCTCGGCGCACCGGTCGCTGCCGTAGCGGGCCTCGTTGAACGGCACGCGCACCCAGTCGGAGACGTAGCCGTCCATGTCGTAACGGCCGGAGGACTGCACCTGGTAGAAGTTGCGCAGCGAGTTCGCGCCGGAGCGGTCGTCGAAGTACATGCCCTGGTAGGAGGACCGGCTGAAGTCGGGCTTCCAGAGGGTGTGGTTGTCCTTGCGCTTGTCCGGCTTGGGGATCTGGTTGTGCCGGGGGCCGGGCGTGCCGCCGTACTTGACCTGACCGTTGATCATGGTCTCGTTGTCGACCTGGTCGCCGAACTCGGCGAGCACGACAAAGATCCGGTCTTTGCGTTCCTGGTCCAGCTCGACGTACTTGCGGCCGACGCGGACGCTCTTGCCCGCCGCGGAGCGCAGGTTCTGGCCGCCGGAGGTGATCGACTCGACGGCCTTCTTGCGCAGCGACTGCTGCTCCTGCTGGAGCGGGCTGAGCTGGTTGTCGTGCCGGTCGGCTGGTTTGGCGGTGTTCGCCGGCGCCGGGCGTGGATCGGCCGGGTCGGCGGAGGCGAGGCCGGGTACGGCCAGCGCCGCGGCCAGTCCGGCCGCTAGTAACACGGAGATTCTTCGCACTGGGGAGAAGTCCTTTCGGGGGTCCGCCCGGGCGTGGAGGCACGCCGGAGTGGAGGATCTTCAATGCGAAGTAATATGTCACATGTGATCTATTGGAACTAGGCCCCAATTTATGGAATACGGGACATCATGCGCTCCATGCCGTTGACCCAGTTGTTGCGGAGAGCGGCTATGGCGCCCTTCTGGTCCCCGGCGAGCAGGCGCTCGGCGATCCGGCAGTGCTCCTCGGCGGCACGTTCCATCGGGGTGCTCCCGCCGGCCACCAGGTGGGAGTAGCGGCGCATCCCGGCCTTGACACTGGTGATCAGGTCGAGCAGCCGCTCGTTCAGGCAGCCGCCGACCAGCAGGTCGTGCCACTCGTCGTCGTGCCGCTCGATGTCCTGCTGCTCGGCGATGTTGTCGGAGAAATCCTGGGCGAGCCGGAGCAGTCTGGGCGCGATCTTCTCCAGGTAGACGGGGTCGGAGGTCTCCAGGGCCAGCGCCTCCAGCGCCGCCACGATGGCGCAGATCTCGCGAAACTCCTTCCGGCTCACCGGTGCGAACCGGAAGCCCCTGCCCTGGTTGCTCTCCAGCACGCCCTCGCCCGCGAGCGTTATCAGGGCCTCGCGCAGGGGGGTGCGGCTGACGCCCAGTTCCGCGGCCAGGGACGCCTCGTTGATGTCCGT
The DNA here is from genome assembly GCF_040614315.1 of Streptosporangium sp. NPDC006007. NCBI lineage: Bacteria > Bacillati > Actinomycetota > Actinomycetes > Streptosporangiales > Streptosporangiaceae > Streptosporangium > Streptosporangium sp. NPDC006007. The sequence goes on from NZ_JBEXUG010000004.1 coordinate 193,310, forward strand.
CCCCGCAGCGAAGTCGCCTCGGTCGAGCCGGAGCATGAGCTCCTCGCGGATCTGCTCGCGGAGAGGGCGCCGCTCGATCGCCATGGCACTCCTTGTGTTGATCTTGTACGAAATCGCACCACTTGACGCGATGCAAAATATTGTACTATGAATTCTGCATACAAAATATTACAGGTCGTAGATCGGAGTTATGGGTGGGTCTGACCAGAGTTCCCGGCCTCCTGTTCGGCGGTGACTATAACCCCGAGCAGTGGCCGGAGCATGTCTGGGACGAAGACGTCCGGCTGATGGCCGAGGCCGGGGTGAACATGGCGACCGTCGCCGTCTTCTCCTGGTCCCGCCTCGAACCCCGGCCCGGGGAGTACGACTTCGGCTGGCTGGACCGGATCATGGACCTCCTCCACGAGCACGGTGTCGCCGCCGACCTGGCCACCGCCACCGCCACCCCGCCGCCCTGGCTGGTCCGGGAGCACCCCGACGTGCTGCCGGTGGACGCGGCCGGGACACGCCTGGACTTCGGCTCCCGGCAGAGCTACTGCCCCAGCTCCCCGGTCTTCCGCGCCGCCACGGTACGGCTGGCGCGCGTCATGGCGATGCGCTACCGAGACCACCCGGCACTGGCCATGTGGCACGTCGGCAACGAGTACGCCGACCACACGGTCGAGTGCTTCTGCGAGGAGTCGGCCAGGCACTTCCGCACCTGGCTACGGGCCCGCCACGGGTCGATCGACGGCCTGAACACCGCCTGGGGCACCTCCTGCTGGGGGCAGCACTACACCGCGTTCGACCAGGTCAACCCGCCCCGCAAGGCGCCGGGTCCGGTCAACCCCGCGCAGGTCCTCGACTGGCGCCGCTTCTGCTCCGACGCGCTGCTTGAGTGCTTCGAGCTGGAGAAGGCCGTGCTCGGCGAGGTCACCCCGGACGTCCCGGTGACCACCAACTTCATGAGCATCCTGCACGGCCTGGACTACTGGAAGTGGGCCGAGGCCGAGGACGTCGTCAGCGACGACGCCTACCCCGACCCCGCCGACCCCGCCTCGCACGTGGCCGTCGCGCTCAGCTACGACCTGATGCGCTCGCTGAAGCGGCAGCCGTGGATCCTGCTGGAGCAGGCCGCGAGCGCGGTGAGCTGGCGCGAGGTCAACGCGCCCAAGCCGCCGGGCCTGATGCGCCTGCACAGCCTGCAGGCCCTCGCCCACGGGGCGGACGGCGCGATGTTCTTCCAGTGGCGGCAGGCGAGGTACGGCCCGGAGAAGTTCCACTCCGCGCTGCTGCCGCACGGCGGAACCGCCACGCGCGGCTGGCGGGACACCCTCAGGCTCGGCGCCGACCTCCGGCGGCTCGCCGAGATCGCCGGGTCGCGGACGGACGCCGAGGTGGCGCTGGTCCTCGACTGGGAGAGCTGGTGGGGGCTGGAGGCCCCCGAGTCGATGCCCTCCAACCGGCTCAAGCTCAAGGAGCTCCTGCAGGCGTGGTACGGACCGCTGCACGCCCGCGGCTTCGCGGTGGACCTCGTCCCACCGGGCCGGGACCTGTCCGGCTACCGCGTGGTGATCGCCCCCAACCTCTACATGTGCACCGAGGAGCAGGCCGGGTGGCTGGCCGCCTTCGGAGGGCACCTCGTCGTCGGCCCGTTCAGCGGTGTCGTGGACCCGGACGACCAGGTCCACGACGGCGGCGCCCCCGGCCCCCTGCGCCCCCTCCTCGGCCTGACCGTGGACGAGTTCTGGCCGCTGCCCGACGGCCGCGTCCAGCGGGTACGGCTCGCCCCCGCGACCCCGGAGGGCGAGCCGCGGGCCGTACCGGCGCGGACCTGGGCCGAGTGGCTCAGGGTCGCCGACGCCGAGGTGCTCGCCCGCTACGAGGGCGGGGACCTGGACGGCCAGGCCGCGATCACCCGGCGCGGGAACGCGACCTACCTCGGCTGCCTGCTCGACGACGTCACCCCGGTGCTCTTCGAGGTCCTGGCCGCCGCGGGCGTCGAGCCGGTGGCCGACGTGCCGCACGGTGTCGAGGCCACCCGCCGGGGCGGCTACCTCTTCCTGCTCAACCACCAGACCTCCGCCGCCGTGGTCGATCTCCGGGAGCCGGGTGTCGACCTGCTCACCGGACGCGACCTGAGCGGCCGGATCGAGATCCCGGCCCGCGACGCCGTGGTGCTCCGCACCGCCCCCCGGCAGACCGGCGCCGGCCCCCGGACCGGCACCGCCCCCGACGCCGGGACCGCCCCCCAGACCGGCACCGCCGCCCCCCGGCCGCTCGGCCCCGGCCCCGAGACCGAAACCGGCCCCCGCCCCACCGGTCCCGGGGCCGGGCCGAGCGGCGCCGGCGCCGTCCCCCATGCCCCCGTCGACGCCGGTGCCGGCCCCCTCACCGGCACCGGCGTCCAGTCAACCGAAGGAGAACGGTGACACATCCCTACATCCCCAACGCCGAGCCGGGCGTAAGGGCCGAGATGCTCGCCGCAATCGGCGCCGCGAGCGTCGAGGACTTCTACGCGGACATCCCGGCCGGCCTCCGCCTCGACCGGCCCCTGAACCTGCCCGAGCCGATGGCCTCGGAGCAGGAACTGGTCACGCACATGCGGCGGCTGCTGGCTCGCAACACCGACACGACCGAGGCCCTCAGCTTCCTCGGCCACGGCTGCTACCCCCACCACGTGCCGGCCGTCTGCGACGAGGTCAACGGCCGGAGCGAGTTCCTCACCGCCTACGCGGGCGAGCCGTACGAGGACCACGGCCGTTTCCAGGCGACGTTCGAGTATCTCAGCATGATGGCCGAACTCCTGGAGCTGGACGTCGTCAACGTCCCCACCTACGACGGCTACCAGGCCGCGGGGACCGCCCTGCGGATGGCCGCCCGCTACACCGGCAGGTCCAAGGTGCTCGTCAGCGGCGCCGTCGCCGCGGACAAGATGAGCAAGATCCACGACTTCCTCACCCCCGACATCGAGATCGTCGTCGCCCCGGTCGGACCGGCGGGCGAGATCGGCGAGGTGCGGATCGACGAGACCTTCGCCGCGATCTACCTGGAGACCCCGAACGTCTACGGCGTCGTGGAGACCAGGGGCCGCGAGCTCGCCGACCTGGCACACGCCGCCGGCGCGCTGCTGGTCGTCTCCACCGACCCGATCTCGCTGGGCGTGCTCGCCCCGCCCGCCTCCTACGGCGCCGACATCGCCTGCGGTGACATCCAGTCGCTCGGCATGCACCAGAGCTACGGCGGCGGCCAGGCCGGATACATCGCCACCCGCGACGAGGAGCGCCTGGTCGCCGAGTTCCCCTCGCGGATCTTCGGCATCGCGCCCACCAAGGTCCCCGGCGAGTACGGCTTCGGCGACGTCTTCTACGACCGGACCTCCTTCGCCATCCGCGAGGAGGGCAAGGAATGGGTGGGGACCGCGGCCGCCCTGTGGGGCATCACGGCGGGGGTCTACCTCGCGCTGATGGGCCCCGAGGGCATGCGTGAGATCGGTGAGACGATCCTGGCCCGCACCCGCTACGCGATGAACCGGCTGTCGGAGGCCGGGGCCCGGGTGCTGCACGGCGACGCCATCCACTTCCGCGAGTTCGCGATCGAGGTGCCCTCGGCGGACGCGCTCCTGGCCGCGCTCCGTGAGCGCGGCATCTTCGGCGGTGTCCGGCTGGACGACCGCACGCTGCTGGTCTGCGTGACCGAGCGGCACTCCAGGGACGACATCGACAGGCTGGCGGCAGCCGTACAGGGGGAGCTCGCATGAGTGGGCACGCAGGAGAGCCGTTCGCCGAGCTGCCGGTCGCACCCAAACCGGGGCTGCGCCGGTTCCACCAGGCTCGCTGGGACGAGCCGATCATCTTCGAGCAGTCGCGGCCGGGGCGCCGGGGCATCGCCGTACCGGCCGCCGGTGTGCCGGCCGTGGAGCTCCCCGACTCGGTGCGGCGCGTCACGCCGCCGAAGCTGCCCGAGATGTCGCAGCTGCACGTGCTGCGGCACTACGTCCGGCTGTCGCAGGAGAACCTCGGCGTCGACCAGGCCATCGCGGTCGGTCAGGGCACCTGCACCATGAAGTACAGCCCCAAGGTCAACGACCGCTTCGTCAGCGACCCCAAGGTGGCCGAGCTCCATCCGCTCCAGCCCGACGACACCGTCCAGGGCGTTCTGGAGATCTACTGGCGGCTGGAGAGGATGCTCAGCGAGATCTCCGGCATGCACCGGGTCTCGCTCCAGCCCGGCTCGGGGTCGGCCGCGATCTACGCCAACGTCTCGATGATCCGCGCCTACCACGCCTCGCGCGGCGAGGGGGAGCAGCGCGACCAGATCATCACCACCATGTTCTCCCACCCGTCCAACGCGGCCTGCGCCAAGACCGCCGGGTACGAGATCATCACGCTGATGCCGGACGCGGACGGCTACCCGGACATCGAGGCCCTGCGCGCCGCCGTCGGCCCCCGCACCGCGGCCCTGCTGATCACCAACCCCGAGGACACGGGCATCTTCAACCCGCGCATCGCGGAGTTCGTGGACATCGTCCACCGGGCCGGCGGCCTGGCCTGCTACGACCAGGCCAACGCCAACGGGCTGCTGGGCATCACCCGCGCCGCCGACGCCGGATTCGACCTGTGCCACTTCAACCTGCACAAGACCTTCTCCACCCCGCACGCGTGCGGCGGCCCGGCGGCCGGCGCGTGCGGCGTCTCCGAGGCGCTCGTGCCGTTCCTGCCCGGCCCGACCGTGGAGTTCGACGGGGAGCGCTACCGGCTCGACGCCGACCACCCGAGGTCGGTCGGCAAGATCCGCCCGTTCCTCGGCGTCACCCCGAACGTGGTCCGAGCCTACGCCTGGGCCATGGCGCTGGGCGCCGAGGGCCTGCGCGAGGTCGCCGAGATCGCGGTGCTCAACAACAACTACCTGTTGCACAAGATCCTGCAGATCCCCGGCGCCTCGGCCCCCTGGGACCGGCGCCGCGTGGAACAGGTCCGCTACTCCTGGCAGGAGCTGTTCGAGGAGACGGGCGTGCACTCGGAGGAGATCGGCGTCCGCGCCGCCGACTTCGGCGTGCACTACTGGACCAGCCACCACCCCTTCGTGGTCCCCGAGCCCTTCACCCTGGAGCCGACGGAGTCCTACTCCCAGGAGGACCTCGACGAGTACGCCGCGATCCTCTCCAACGTCGCCGACGAGGCCCGTCGCGACCCCGAGTTCGTCAAGGGAGCCCCGTACAACCAGACCGTCCACAAGATCGACCAGACGTCGCTGGACGACCCCAAGCAGTGGTCGCCCACCTGGCGTGCCTACACCCGGAAGCATCTGACATGATCTCCGACCGGCCGGTGGCCTCCACCACGCCCCGGACCGCCGCGCAGCCGGCGGTCCCCGCCACGCGCAGGGCCGTCTCGCACGAGCCCGCGTCCCCGGGGAACGGAACCTTCACGGTCGGGTTGATCGTCAACCCGGTCGCGGGGGTGGGAGGCCCGGCCGGGCTCAAGGGCAGCGACGGCGCCGACGTCCAGCGGGAGGCACTGGCCAGGGGGGCCTCCCGGAGGGCGGCCGACCGCGCGGCCCAAGCCGTACGGGCCCTGCTGGCCCGGCGGCCCGGCACCAGGATCGTCACCGTCGCCGGGACGATGGGCGAGGACAGCGTGCGGGCCGCCGGAGGCGTCCCCGAGCTGCTGCGGCTCGTCCCCGGCGACCCGTCGTCCTCGCGGGACACCACGGCCGCCGTCGAGGCGATGAAGGACGTCGACCTGCTGCTGTTCGCCGGGGGGGACGGTACGGCCAGGGACGTGCTCGACGGCTCGCCGTCCTGTCCGGTGCTCGGCATCCCCGCGGGGGTGAAGGTCTACTCCGGCTGCTTCGCGGTCAGCCCCGTCACGGCGGGGGTCATGGCCGCCGAGTTCGTCCCCGGCGCCCGGGAGGCCGGGCAATCCGGGGGCGCCGGGGACGCCGGGGGCACGATCGAGGCGGAGGTGGTGGACCTCGACGAGCGGGTCTACCGGAGAGGCGGGGTGAGTCCCCGGCTGTACGGAACGCTCCAGGTGCCCGCGGTCAAGGCGCGCCTGTCGGGCCGCAAGGTCGGCTCCTCGGCGGCGGCCCCCGGGTCGGCCGAGGGCATCGCCTGGGAGGTCGTGGCCCGGATGCGGCCCGGCGCCCGCTACATCCTCGGCCCCGGCGCCACCACCATGGCCCTCGGCCGGCTGCTCGGCCTGCCCACCACGTTGCTGGGGGTGGACGTGGTCCAGGACGGCGAGCTGGTCGCCGCGGACGTGGCCGAGCAGGAGCTGCTGGACCTCGTCGAAGGACGGGAGAGCTACGCCGTCCTGTCGGTGATCGGGGGGCAGGGGTTCGTGCTCGGGCGGGGCAACCAGCAGATCAGCCCGGCCGTACTAAAAAAGATCATGACCTCCGGAGGGCTGGTCGTCCTGGCCACCCAGCAGAAGCTCGCCGATCTCGGTGGGCGTCCGCTGCTGGCCGACACCGGAGACCCGGAGGCGGACGCCCTCGTCGAGGGCCACTTCCGTGTCATCACCGGATATCGCGAGAGCGCGATGTACCGGATCCGTTCCGCTATGGAGGAGTGCCCGGCATGACCACCCTGACTCAGGCCCTGAACGGCAAGGTCGCCATCGTCACCGGCGGCGCGTCCGGCATCGGCCGGGCCACCGCGCTGCTCTTCGCCCGCCAGGGCGCGGCCGTGGTGGTCGCCGACATCGACGGCTCCGGCGCCGCCAAGGTCGTGAAGGAGATCGAGACCGAGGGCGGCAGGGCGGTGGCGGCCGAGACGGACGTGGCCTCCGAGTCCGACTGCGAACGGGCCGTACGGACCGCGGTGGAGACCTTCGGGGGCCTGCACGTGCTGTTCAACAACGCCGGGATCATCCGCCGCACCACCGCCCTGGACCTCTCGGCCGACGAGTGGGACCGGGTCATGGCGGTCAACGTCCGCTCGGTCTTCCTGATGTGCAAGCACGCGATCCCCGCCATGACCGAGGGCGGCGCGATCGTGAACACCGGCTCCGGCTGGGGGCTCAAGGGCGGCGGCAACGCCATCTCCTACTGCGCCTCCAAGGCGGCCGTGGTCAACATGACCCGGGCGCTGGCCATCGACCACGCCAAGGCCGGAATCCGCGTCAACTCCGTCAACCCCGGCGACACCGACACCCCCATGCTCCGCGACGAGGCCCGCCAGCTGTCGGAGGACTGGACGGCCTTCGCCGCCGACGCCGCCGACCGCCCGATGGGCCGCTCCGGCACCCCCGACGAGATCGCCCAGGCCGTTCTCTTCCTGGCAAGTGACGCCGCCAGTTACGTCACCGGAGCGGCCCTGGTCGTCGACGGCGGCGGACTCGCGTAACCCACCCCCGTAATAAGAATCCCCCAGGAGGCACACCGTGTCTTTTTCCGTTTCCAAAAAAGTCCTGGCCGCGGCGGCCCTCGCCCTGGCCGCCGTCGCCACCGCCGCCTGTAGCGGCGGTGGCGACGGCGGTGGCGCGTCCACCGGCGGCGCGTCCGCGGGCGGAAAAGTCACCATCAGGTGGTCCACCTGGGGTTCGGCCGACGACGTCAAGCTCTACAAGGGCTTCAACGACGACTTCATGAAGCGCCACCCGAACATCGTGCTGAAGCTGGAGTCGGTCCCCAAGTACGAGGACTACCACCCCAAGCTTCTGACCCAGCTCACCTCCAAGACCGCGCCCGACGTCTTCTTCGTCGGAGACGACCACGTCGGCAAGTTCGTCGCGGCCGGGGTGCTCGCCCCGCTCAACGACAAGCTCTCCGGCGCCGACAGCAAGAGCAGGCCCGAGGACTTCTTCGACGGCGTGTACGGCGGTGCCAAGAAGGACGGCCAGATCTACGGTGTGCCCAACGACACCAACCCCGAGGTGCTCTGGTACGGCAAGAAGGCACTCAAGGACGCCGGGATCACCGAGGACCCGGCCGAGCTGAACGCGGCCGGCACCTGGACCATGGCCAAGTACCTGGAGATGAACGCCAAGCTCAAGGCCGCGGGCAAGGCCGGCTCCCTCTTCTGGAACTGGTACGGCTCGACCTACAGCGTCATCGGCGGCTTCGGCGGCAAGGTCTGGGACGGCGGCAGGTTCGTCGCCACGACCGACCCCAAGTCCCGCAAGGCCCTGGAGACCCTGGCCAAGGGATACGCGGACAAGACCTTCCTCTCCGTCGACGTGCTGCCCGCGGGCAACGGCGCCGAGACCCGGTTCCTCAAGGGCGACGCGGGCTTCTACGCCGGCGGCCGCTGGGTGATCGACGCGCTGAGGAAGGGCGGTGACCTGGCCAACTACGACATCGTGCCGTTCCCGTCGGAGACCGGCCAGCCGATGTCGGGCGCGGTCGCGGCCTCCTACCTCGCGCTGAACAAGGACTCCGGGAACGCCAAGGAGGCGTTCACCTTCCTGACCGAGTTCGTCAGCAAGGAGGGGCAGCTCCTGCGGCTCAAGGGCGGCGGCGCGGTTCCCTCGATCAAGGGCGCCGAGCAGGTCGTGCTGGACGACAACTACCCGGCGCACGCCCAGACGTTCCTCGACGTCCGGAACACCGGCTTCGCCAACTACCCCGACGAGGTCGCCGTTCCCGGCCTCACCAAGGAGATCAACGACCACCTGCTGAAGATCTGGACCGGGAAGATCCCGTTCGAGCGGGGCATGACCGAACTCCAGTCCCTCGTCGACGGCAAGATCGGATAGGGGGCGTGGGCGCAGTCACCGGGACGCGCCCCACCCCGAAGACCCGGGCCGCACGCGCGACGGCGCGCGTGCGGCACCGGGACGGCTGGTGGGCCGCGTTCTTCCTCGCCCCGCAGGTACTCGGCCTGCTCGCGTTCCTGGTCTTCCCGCTCGGGTTCGCGATCGTGCTCGCGTTCATGAAGTGGGACGGGCTGGGGGAGAAGTCCTGGGTCGGCTTCGACAACTTCGCGGCCCAGCTCGCCGACCCCGAGTTCGGCACCGCCGTCTGGAACACCGTCAAGCTCGCCTTCATGACGGTCCCCGTGGGCCTGGCGCTCGCGCTGCTCGTCGCGGTCGCGCTGAACCACGTCAGGGGCAAGACCTTCTACCGGGTCGTCTACTTCCTGCCGGTGATCACCAGCTCGGTCGCGGTGGCCGTGATGTGGCAGGTCATCCTCTCCAGCGGCGACTACGGCGTCCTGAACACCACCGTGCGCGGCTGGTTCGGCGTCACACTGCCCGACTGGCTCGACGACCCGGCCTGGGTGATGGTGGCCATCGCGGTGGTGACGATCTGGTCCTCGCTCGGCCTCAACGTCGTGATCTTCCTGGCCGGGCTGCAGACCATCCCGCCGTCGCTGGTGGAGGCCGCCCGCATCGACGGCGCCGGCCCGGTCCGCGTCTTCCGCTCGGTGACGCTGCCGATGATCTCGCCGACCCTCTTCTTCTCCACCGTGGTCGCGGTGATCAGCTCGTTCCAGGCCTTCGACCAGATCTACGTGCTGGTCAACCCGGCCCACAACGACGGTGCCCGCACGATCGTCTACCAGGTTTACGACCTGGGCTTCGTGGACTTCGAGTTCGGCATGAGCAGCGCCGCCTCGCTGATCCTGCTGGCGCTGACCCTGCTCGTCACCCTCGTCCAGTTCGGGGCGCAGCGGCGCTTCGTGCACTACGACTCCTAAGGGGACCGTCGATGGCTGCTACCTCCGGCATCCCCGTCTCCCGCCGCCTGGGACAGGTCGGCCTGCACGCCGCGCTCATCGCCGGCGGCCTGGCGATGCTCTTCCCGTTCGCCTGGATGCTGCTCACCTCGTTCAAGAGCGTTCACCAGATGCTCAACGCGCCGCTCGACTGGCTGCCCGACCCCTGGCGGGCGCAGAACTACCCGGACGCGTTCGGCATGCTGCCCTTCGCCCAGGCGTACTGGAACAGCTTCTACATCGCGGTCCTCAACGTGGTGCTCACCCTGGTCACCTCAGCGATGGCCGCCTACGCCTTCGCCAGGATCCGCTTCCGCGGCTCCGGCCTGCTCTTCGGCCTCTTCCTGGCCACCCAGATGGTGCCGGTGCAGACGACCGTCGTCCCGCTCTACCTGATGCTGGCCCAGCTGGGCTGGATCGACTCGCACCTGGCGCTGATCGTGCCCGGCTACGTGAACCCCTTCGCGGTCTTCCTGCTGCGCCAGTTCATCAGGGCGGTCCCGATCGAGCTGGAGGAGGCCGCCCGCATAGACGGCGCCAGCCGCTGGACGATCTTCTGGCGGATCGTGCTGCCCAACATCAGGCCCGGTATGGGCGCGCTCGGCATCATCGTCTTCCTGGCCAGCTGGAACAGCTTCTTCTTCCCGCTGATCTTCCTGAACTCGCCGGAGCTGGCGACCGTGCCGCTGCTGGTCAGCCAGTTCGCCGGGCAGCACGGCGCCGTCGACTACGGCCTGACCCTCGCCGCCTCGGCCATCTCGGTCATCCCGATGATGATCGCCTTCCTGATCGGCCAGCGGCGCATCCTCAACAGCATGGCCATGTCCGGCCTGGGAGGACGCTGACCATGCTCGACCTTCGCGACCTGCGGACGTGCCCCTTCACCGACCGGGGCTCCCGGCTGCTGGTGATGGCCGCCGACGACGGCTCGCTCTGGATCGCCCGCGCCGAGTACGAGACCCGGCTGTCGGACGCCGTCGTGCTGACCGGGCTCCGGCTCTTCTCCGGGGACACCGAGCTGCCCGTACGGCACGCGCGCGCCGACCGGGTCTCCTTCGAGGGCGGCGTGGACCTGGTCTTCGCCGACGCCGGGACGCTGGTGCTGACCGGTTCGGGGGCGCGCGCGGTCTGGGACGGCGGCTCGGCGGAGGTCGAGGGCGCGTCCGTGCTGGTGGGGGAGGAGCGCCGTTACGACGGCCCTGAGCTGCTGGCGGCGGCCGAACGCCGGTGGCGGGGGTGGTTCGGCCGGATGCCGGCCGTACCGGAGGGGCTGCGGGAGCGGGCCGAGCAGGCGTGGTGGACGCTCGGCGTGAACCTGCTGCCCATCGCGTTCGCGGGGGGCCGCGAGGGCGTCGTCCCCTCCAAAATCGGATATGTCGGCGTATGGAACTGGGACGCGTACTTCCACGCCATCGCCCTGCGGCACGCCGACCCCGAACTGGCCCGCGACCAGATCCGCATCCTGCTGGACCACCAGCGCCCCGACGGCCTCATCCCCGACGTGGTCCACGACCTGGGGGTGCTCGCCGAGACCACCGACCTGCCCCGCTCCGACCAGGTCCGCCTGGCCCAGCACGTCGGCCAGGCCGCCGCCGCGGCCCCCGGCTCCGGGCAGGGACAGGGGCAGGAGCCGGGGCAGGGGCAGGCCGAGCCCGCGGGCCCCGTCGGCGGCGTGGTCCCGGTGACCAAGCCCCCGCTCACCGCCTGGGCCGTCTGGAAGATCCACGAAGCCGCCCCCGACCTGAACTTCCTCGCCGAGGTCTACGAGCCGATCACCCGCTCTCAGGAGTGGTGGCTGACCGTCTCCGACCCCGACGGGGACGGGCTCGCCGAGTATCTCCACCCCTACTCCTCCGGCCTGGACGACAGCCCGATCTGGGACCACGGCCCCAGGGCCGAGCCCCCGGACCTCAACTCCTACCTCGCCCTCCAGGCCGACCGCCTCGGCGACATCGCCGAGGCGCTGGGCCGTACCGGCGAGGCGGAGGCCTGGCGCGAGCGGGCGGCCCGGCAGACCGCGCTGCTGGTGACCCGGCGCTGGAACGGCCGGCGGTTCGTGACCCTGTCGAAATCCCTCCCCCCGGCGGAGGGCGGGCGGCCCCCGGCCGGGACCGAGGTGGCGACCCGGACCCCGCTGGAGTTGATGCCGCTGCTCACCGGGCGTCTGCCCGGGGAGGTCGCCTGGCGGCTGGTGGCCGACCTCCTCTCGGAGAGCTTCTGGAGCGGGCATCCGGTGCCCACGGTGGCCTTCGACGATGCGGCCTTCGATCCGGAGGCGATGTGGCGCGGGCCGGTCTGGCTCAACGTCAACTATCTGCTGATCGAGGGGCTGAACCGCTCGGGCTTCACCGAGGTGGCCGACGAGCTGACCGGGCGGACCCTGGACATGGTGAACGCCGGTGGCGGCCTGTACGAGTACTGGAATCCGCTCACCGGCGCCCGTGCGAGCCGGGCCGTCGCCGGCTTCGGCTGGTCGTCGGCCCTCTTCCTGGACCTGGCCACCCGTCAGGCGTGACCGCCCGGCGGGCAGGGCAGACCGCGAGCGGACCGTACGGCGCGGTGGCTCTGGCGTCGCTCATGGATCGCGGGCTCCTTCGCGATCGAGGAACCCCGTATGGCCTGTCCGCCTGCGGGGTTTCGCTTTACACAGGGCTGACGGATGCCATAGTTGAGTCACACAGTGTGCAGGACAGGCCACACAGTGTCGCCGTGAAGTCGGTGCGACGGGTGCGACGGATCGCGAGGACAGACGTGCCTGGACACTCGACATCGAACGCCTCAGTCGAGTGGCGGGAGTTCGGCCGTGCTCTGCGCGCACGAAGGGAACAGCGTGACCTGAGCCTGCGTGACCTCGCCGAGCAGGTCTGCTGGCATTTCTCAGTGATCGGCAAGTGGGAGCAGGGCAAAAACCGCCCATCCTTCGAGGCGGTCATGGCCCTTGACACCAAACTCGGCACCGAGGGTGAATTGGTGTCCCTCGCACTTCGTGCCTCAATGGCCGACACCGACCGGACACGAAGAGGTACGGTCGATGGCAAAACCTCACGCCAAGACGAGGATGATGAGATGGAACGCCGTGTCGCGTTGCAGTTCCTCGCCGCCCTTGGCGCCGGGACGATCGTGCCCGTCAACGTCGTTGACACGATCCTTTCCGGCGTGAATCGCGCGGCCGGTGAGGGAGACGATTTTTGTCTCGACGACTGGGAGGAGGTTGTCTGGGAATATTCCTACCAGCTCAACACCGGCCCATTCGGATCATTGATCCGCGACGTGTCGGCAGACTTGGTTGACATCGGCCGCCTTCTCGACGCGGGTCCATCTGAGTTCGTACGTGTTGGATTGTTCCGCATCAGCGCCCAGCTTTCCTTCCTGCTCGCCGAGGATCTCGCGAATGTCGGGGCGAGGAGCGCGGCTCGCCGGTGTTACCGTGCCGCTCATCGGTCCGCTGACGCCTCTGGCGATCGTGATCTGCGCGTATGGATGCGTGCAAAGGAAGCGCAGCGGGGGTTCTGGCAGGGGCGGCCCGAAGAAGTTGTCCTTCGACTGGCTGACGACGCCGTACGGCTGGCCGGAGACATCCCCAGCTCGGGAACTGCTGCGGCCTACAAGGCGCAGGCGTTCGCTCTGGCGGCACAAGGCGACGCGGACGGTGCCCGAGGCGCGCTGCGGCGCGTCGGCGACGTTTTCGAGCGACTGTCGACCAACGTCACCAACGACCCTCACCTCATGTGGGGCTTTCCGGAAACCGACCTTGTGTTTGGTACAGCATACGTTTCGTCTCTCATCGGAGACAGGCGAGAATCGCAACGGGCAGTGGATCATGCGCTCGCTCTTTATCCACATGAGCGCGTTTACGGCATCGCCAACCTGAGGCTCATCGAGATCATGAACGCCGTCCGACACCGGGACGACGTCTCAGGTGCTCTCGACTACGCTGTCTCGACCGGCCAGAACATCCCCGTTACCGCAGCGCGCCGGCGGATTACCGGTCAGATTGTCGAGGCCCTACCTCAGGAAACCCGCGCCCTTCCCGCTGCCCGCGAACTTCGCTTTTTAACCGCTAGCCTAAGGTCATCCTGAGTAAGGGCTCATCGTGCTCCAGGGGACCTCTCTAAACAAGAGCACGCCTAATATTGGTGACGCAACCAGGCGGTGTGATGATCGCTGGTTGAGCAACTGAAGGAAATCGCGTTCCCCGCCGTACGAAAGCCCAGGTGAACAAGATCGGCCCCGCGAACGCGGGGATGGTCCGACCGATGGTGGGTTACGTGGGGCTATTGGATGACGGCCTTCCACCCGCCCCGTTTCAGGGTGACGCGGCCGTCCGGCCGGACCACCGCCCTGGCTCCACGCACGGGCAGCTCGCCGTGCTCCAGCCAGTGCCGACGGATGTCATCGACGAGGTCCCATAGCCGCCGCTTCCCTCCTTGATGGATGGCCGATCCTCCCTCGGGAAGGGAGGTCGCCCGCGCCCAGGAGCCGTCCTGGTGCCAGAGGTAGGCCGCGCGCTCGCCGCTGTCACCCTCGGTGAAGTCGTGCTGGATGCCAGGCTCGGTGATCTCCAGCATGGCTGCCAGGTCCCACGACTCTGAAGGGAAGACGACCGGATACGGGCTCAGCGCCACAGTCTCTCCCTCCCCGTCGGTTTGGGGCGGCCGATCAGGACGTGGTGGATACCTCCCGGCGCCCGCCCGGGTGGGCATGAACATCGCGCGCTCCCACTCGATGCGCCCCACCGCAACGCCGCGCTCGTTCTTGGTCGCCGTCAAGATCAAGGAGGTTCCGGCGATCACCGTGACCAGCCGTCCGCCCGGCCGCAACGCCTCCAGCCAACTCGGGGGAACGGGCCGGATCCCGACCATGGAAACGATGCGGTCGAAGGAGCCGGGAAGCTTCTTGCGGGCGTCCAGGGGCAGCATCGTCGGGCGGTACCCGATCGCGGCCAGTCGCTCGGCTGCGGCATCCACCAGGTAGGGGTCTACGTCCAGGCTGCTGACGTGGTGGTCGCCGAGCCGGTGGCAGAGCAGCGCGGCCGAGTACCCCGAGCCCGTAGCGACGTCCAGCACGTCGGCGCCCGGGTAGACGTCGCCGTACCCCAGTATGCGGACCACCAGGCTGGGCAGGGTTGATGAGCTGGTTGGCAGCCCCTCGCAGGTCGCTCCCGGCTCGGTGTGGTCGGCATGGTGGCCGTCGACCTGCGTGACCAAGGTCTGGTCGGCGTAGGTCGCGGCCAGCCACGCCTCCTCATCGCGCGGACCAGCCCAGGACATCCACTGCCCGAAGGGCACCCCATCCGGGGTATCCCACCAGGACGGGACGAACCGGTGGCGCGGCACCGACGCGACGGGTTCTCGCCACGACGAGTCCCGCCCCGTCACCGATTCGGCCAATCGGGCGGCGAATGCCTCCCAGTCCATGGGCGTGGCCTCTCTTCGCATTAGTCGGGGTCGCAGGGCTCGTACTCGGTTTCGGCGGGCGCGCAGTCGCTCCCGTCACCGGAACTCGGCTTGCAGTCCGGGTTGCAGGTCCGGTTGTGGCGCGGCGCGGGCACGGTGGCGACCAGCTCGCACCAGCGCGGGCCACCGATGATGTCGCCGAGCGGCGTCTCACGGACGTTGCCCGCCGTCATCCACCGGGACATGACGCAGGGCCAGACGTCCCCATCGGGGTTCACGGCCGCCTTGCCGTCGCCGCACCGCCCGCAGAGCTTGGATACGTCGTTGACGGGCCGATCGCCGACGCCCCGGCCGTAGGGGCGAACCCAGTCCGTCCCGATGGTCACGACGCCCATGCTCTTGAGGTCTGCGATGGCCCCCTGCACATCTTGGTCGTCGTGGACGCCGACGATAGCGGCCCTGATTTTGATCCCCAGCTCCAGCGCCTTGACGATGTTGGCCCTGGTGCGGGTATGGCTGCCGACCCTGCCGGTGATGCGGTCGTGTTTATCGGCCTGAGCGGAGTAGTAGCTGGTCGCCAGAGAGACACCCGGCAAGCAGAACAGCCTCCACCAGGAGTCGCGGATAGCCACCAAGTTGGAGAAGACCTCCACAGTCGGACCATAGCCCAAGGCGACCAGCAGGATCCGCTCGAAATCCGGGTGGGTGGTCGGCTCACCACCGATGAGCTGGACGCGGGTCACGCCGAGGCCGGCGCCTTCCTCCAGCAGTTCCGTCCAGTCGGACAGGGCCATGGTGCCGTGGCCGCCGTTCGGGCCGGAGGCGGCGTAGCAGTGGAAGGGGCATTCGAGGGGACACTTGCCGGTCAGTTCCAGGTCCAGCCTGGTGAGGGTTGCGGACACGGGTTCGCCTTTCCGGTGGGGTGGCTGACCTTGTGGAGGAGGCCGCTGGGGCGGCGGGGATGGTCGGCTCGGCGATCTGTCCTTCGCTGAACCCGGTGGCCATGGCGGTCATAGTTCGAGCGTTGAGGCGCGTTCACCTGGGCGTCTACAAGGTTTCACGAGATTGCAGGAACTCTCGTGCCCCCTCGATCAACTCGCGGGCTGCGGCCCCGTAGACGGCCTGCTCCTGAAGGGCTGTGAACGCCTTGAGGAAGAACGCGAGGTCCTCGGCCCGTGTTGTCTGGAAGCGCCCTGTCCACAATTCGCTGCGCACGAGGGAGGCGTCGAACATGTAGAAGCACTCGCCGCCCCAGAGCTTGCGGAAGCCCGGCGGAATGATCCCCAAGGCCACATTGGGCAGACGGGTGACACGCGAGAGGAAGTCGAATTGCTCGTTCATGGTGGCCAGGTCGCCGAAGGCGTAGGTAAGGACGGCGGCCTCCATGACGAAGCCATACATGTGGGCGGTGCCGCCGGTCACCAGGTGCTGGCGCTCCAGCCGCGCCTGGACTGCTTCCTCCACCCCGTCGAGCGGTAGTCCGTGAAGGGTGGCGTTGGCAGTGAGGACGCCTCGCAGGTAGCCGGGCGTTTGGAGGATGCCGGGCACTACGATGGCCTCATAGGCGCGCAGGAGCCTGGTCTGCTCATAGAGGGGGGTACCGGCCGCCTGGATGGCCTTCTGGCTCTTCTTACGGAAATCCTCCCTATACTCCTCCCACATGCGCCGTACGTCGCGGTAGACGGCGATCAGTTCGGGGATGAGCCGGTCCGCGCCGCAGGCAATGGACCAGGCGCGGATGTCGCCTTCGGATGGACTCTGCCGGGCGTGCTCGATGCGCGAGATCTTGGTGGGGTGCAGGCCGGTGAGAACGGCCAGTTGCCTGCCGTTCAGCCCGGCGTCGCGGCGGAGATCCCGCAGCCTGATCCCGAATGCCTTCTTGGCTTCGGCCGACTGGTCTTGCACGGCTGGGGTGTCTTAAGCGGGCTTGTACTTGTGATGAGGGATGGCCAGAGCCCAGGCCGCCTCGAAGGCGTCCAGGCACAGCTTGACCACCTCAGGCTCGGTGTAGAGCTGGATTTCGGCGCGGTCCCCGTTGCCGTCAAGGACGTTGAACACGGCGGTGTGACCGTCCAGCACGAAGAAGTCATTGCCGGGCAGGGGCAGCGTGGAGGTCAGCCGCCGGGGGAGCCATCGCAGATCCTCGCCCGCGTCTACGGCCGGACCGCTGTATTGGACGGCCATCCGCTGATAATCCGACAGGGGTTCAGAGATTACGCGGACGCGCCGTAGATGCTCCCCGGCCTGCTCCATCTCCGCGACGCTGTCCGCCCAGACCTGATAGGAGGCCGCCACGGCGTCGAGATCGCCCGCCAGGAACAGCTCCAGGTCCTCGGCGTCTACCGCGTAGAAGTCGCGCTGTTCAAGTTTGAGGGTCTCGCGCACGTCCTTGAGCAGCTCCGACCGCTGCTTGGCCGAGATCAATTCCATACCGCTCCTCGACATACATCTGAACGAACCGCTCGGCCAGCGCCTCCGGGATCTCCAGAAACGTCTCGTCATCTCCGAGGGCGCGCAACTGAGCTCCGATGCCGTCTCCTCGGCGAATGCCCTGTACTACCCAGCTTTGGCGGTCCGTCCGGTAGAAAGCGGGGCAGTCGTCCTTCGTCTTGGAGGTGGAACTTTTGCAGTAGAAGGTAAGCCGTACGTCATCGCCGTTGCCGGGGTGTTGCATGAGATTGCACCTCCGAGGTCGCGAATCGCCTCCCCGAGGGCGCATGCCGTTCCGACTCGCGTCAAGCGGTCTTGAGCGCGGTTGGCGGGCGAGGCGTTGGCGGGCTTCCTACGCTGAAGGAGAGGTTGAGACGGGCATGGTGGTTCACATGTCCCCGGGGTGTCCTCGCCGGGGAGGCCGGCGAGGACACCGGGGGCGACCGGCGCGGGTTTCCCACCCCTCTTGAGGGGTCTTCTGGGGTGGGGTGGCCGTCGGCGCTCTTCGTGGATCTGGCCGCGCGTCAGGCGTGACCGGCGGGGATGGTGCCGAGACGCCCCGCCTGGTAGTCCTCGAACGCCTTGACCAGCTCCTCCTGCGTGTTCATCACGAACGGCCCGTAGTGCGCGACCGGCTCGCCGATCGGCTCTCCGCCAAGCATGACGACCTCCAGCCCCGAGGTGGGCGAGGCGGTGATCGTGATGGTCTCGGCGTCGGTGGCCAGGCCAGGGCGGTTGCCGAAGCCCTCGAAGACCGCGAGCTGTCCAGCGCCGATGGGCGCCTTCTCCGCGCCGACGCCGCCCTTGCCGGACAGCACGTACGCCAGGGCGTTGAAGTCCTTGCGCCAGGGCATCGTGAGCCGCGCGCCGGGGCTGACGCTGGCGTGGAGCAGGGTGATCGGGGTGTGGGTCGAGCCGGGACCGGTGTGCCCGGCCACGTCACCGGCGATCAGGCGGACCAGGGCGCCTCCGTCGTGGCTGCTGAGCAGGACGACCTTGGCACGTCCGATGTCCTGATATTTCGGGGTGAGCATCTTGTCCTTGGACGGCAGGTTCACCCAGAGCTGGATGCCGTGGAAGAGCCCGCCCTGCTGGACGAGCCACTCCGGCGGGGCCTCGATGTGCAGCAGCCCGGATCCGGCGGTCATCCACTGGGTGTCCCCGTCCGCGATGACACCGCCACCGCCGTGGGAGTCCTGGTGGACGAACGTGCCGTCGATGATGTAGGTGACGGTCTCGAAGCCCCGGTGCGGGTGCCAGGGGGTGCCCTTGGGCTCTCCGGGGGCGTAGTCCACCTCGCCCATCTGGTCCATCATGATGAACGGGTCGAGGTACTCGGGCTTGATCGTCGCCAGTGCCTTGCGGACGGGGAAGCCCTCTCCCTCGAAGCCGCTCGGCGCGGTTTCGACGGCGAGCACCTTCCGGCCGATTCCCAGGTCCTGCGGGATGCGGGGCAGGGTCAGCGGGTTCTCTACGGTCACGGCGGGCATGTGGGGCTCCTTCCTGCGGGGCTCGCCGGTATCAACTCAGTTGATTCTTCAACTATTCCGCGAGGGTGGGATCACCCCTCGGCCGAACATCTCCGGCGAGGGACGGGGACGACGACCGCGCCGCGCGAGCCGAGATCTCCTACCTTGATATCCGCCGCCGTAACCGGCTTGGCGGCGTCCTCAGGCAGTGTGAACATGCGGCTCACCGGCGCCTCACGGCTCCCCCAAGGGAAAGACGTGACATGACGAGAACACACCTCAGCAGGGGCGCTTGGTGATCGCCCGGCTCCGCGGACGCGACGAGATCGTGTTCTTCGCCTTCCTCTCGCGGGTGCACGCCGGGCTCGCCGGTGCCTGGTGGCTGCTGATCATCGTTCGTGGTGTGCTGCCGGCCGTATTGACCATCCTGATAGGAGAGCTGGTCGGAGCCGTGGAACAGAGCCTTCCACTCGCGGAGCCGCTGGCCGCGACCGGGACGGTGTTCGTGCTGATCCAGCTACTCGCGCCCGTGCACGCTCAAATGTGCGGCAATCTCGGCGACCGGCTGGCCGACCGGTTGCATACCCTGCTGGGGGAGGCCACGTCGCTTCCCTCAGGACTGGCGCATCTGGAATCACGCAGGCTGGCCGAGCGGCTGGCCGTTGCCCAGGACTTCAACCTCGGCATCTCGGGTCCGCCCATGTCGATCTCCATCGGCCTGATCACCGGCGGACTGGTGGAGTTCGTCGCCGGGCTCGCCCAGACGGCGGTTCTCTTCACCTATCACCGGTGGGCGGCACTCCTGGTGGCGGGAGCCTGGCTCTCGACTCACTGGCTTCTGCGGGAGAGCAGCTCCTGGGACCGTGACACCGACGACGTGCTCGCCGCACAGCGCACCGCCGAGTACACCTACCGGCTGGCGGTGGACGCGCCCGCGGCGAAGGAGCTGCGGATCTTCGGCCTGAGCGAATGGACCGTGGCGAGGTTCGCCGCCGAGCGCAGGAAGCTGATCGACCTGCGCCGGCAGGCCACTCGACTGCGGCGGCGTCCGATTCGGTGGGGCATCGTCGTCCTCGTCGTCGCGAACGGGCTCATGTTCTGGTCGCTGGCCGCGGAGGCGTCCTCGGGTGCCGTGTCCACCGGCCAGGCGGTGATGTTCGCTCAGGCCACGCTCGGCACGGCCGCTCTGGCCTTCGGCGGGATCAACTGGGCACTGCCCCCCACCGCCGAGTCCGTCGCCACCGCGCTCAGCCTGCGCGAGGTGATGAGGGAAGCCGGAGAACTGCCTTCGGAGGGTCGCAGCGCCGAGGGGCTGCCGTCGGCCGGCATCCACCTGCGAGACCTCTCCTTCCACTATCCCAACGATGCGCGTCCCGTGTTCAACGGACTGGACCTGACGATCGAGGCCGGCAGATCTCTCGCCGTCGTCGGAGTCAACGGAGCCGGAAAGACCACCCTGGTCAAACTCCTGTGCCGGCTCTACGACCCCACAGGCGGAGCGGTCGAAGTGGACGGAGTCGACATCCGGGAGTTCGACCTTGAGTCCTGGCGCGGCCGGATCGCCGCGGTCTTTCAGGACTTCCTGCGCTATCACATGCCGCTCCGTGACAACGTGGCGCCTCTGGGGGCCTCGGAGGAGGTGATCGTGGCGGCGCTCGCCGAGGCCGGCGCGCTGGACATGGTGGATCTCGACACGATCCTCGCCCGAGGGTATGAGGGCGGTACGGACCTGTCCGGCGGCCAGTGGCAGCGGGTCGCGCTGGCCCGGGCTCTGGCCGCGGTGCGCCTGGGCGCGGGTGTGGTGATTCTCGACGAGCCCACGGCCCAGCTCGACATCCGCGGTGAGGCGGAGATCTTCGAGCGTATCCTCGCGGCGACCCGCGGGATGACGACGATCCTGATCTCGCACCGCTTCTCCACCGTCCGGCACGCCGACCGGATCTGCGTGCTGGAGGAGGGCCGGGTGGCGGAGCTCGGCACGCACGCGGAGCTTATGGCCGCGGGAGGGCGCTATCACTCGCTCTACACGCTGCAGGCATCCCGGTTCACCGCGGTCAACGGGGACGCCGTGAAGACGGAAGAGGCTGGGGCATGATCCGCGGAGCGGGCGGAGCACGGGCCGCCGAGGAGACGTCCGACCCGCTGCCCTCCTCACTCATCTCGCTGGGCCGCTCGCTGCGCATGGGGTATCGCTCCAGTCCCGGCCTGATCCTGATCGCCTTGGTCACCACATTGGCCGGCGCCGCGCCTGACGCGCTGTTCGCCCTTGGCTTGGCCGCGCTGGCGAACGCGATGGCCGGGGGCAGCCACGGCGAGATCTTCGCGAGCGCGGGCCTGCTGGCGCTCATGGCAGCCTCCAACTGGCTGCTGGGTCTGGTCGGCGACCGGGCGAACCGGCGTTTCGCCGATCGCGCGTCTGTCCACGTGGAGTCGCACATCGCGAGCCTGCAGGCGGGTGTGGCCACCCTTGAGCACCACGAGCGCCCCGATCAGCTCGATCGCATCTCCGTGCTTCGTGATCACGCACCGGCGCTCAGTGATCTCTACCAGCAGCTGTTCGATCTTTTCGGCGCCGCGCTGAGGCTGTTGATCACGCTCGTCCTGCTGTGGTCCGTGCACCCGCCCCTGATCCTGATGGCCGTGTTCGCCATGCCCACGGTCTTGGTGTCGGGCCGCCGCGCGGCGGCCGAGAAACGCGTGGAGGAGGCCGGTGCGAGCCACAGCAGGCTCGCCCGCCACCTGTTCCTGCTGGCCACCTCGGCCTCCGGGGGAAAGGAACTGCGTGTCGCCGGAACCGGCGGTCTGGTGCTCGACCGGAGGCACGCGGCCTGGGAACGGGGTTACCATCCGCTGGCTCGAACGCGATGGGTGAGCGCGCTCTGGCAGTCCGGGGCGCTGGCACTCTTCGGCGCGGCGTTCATGACCGCGGTGGCGTACGTGGCGACGCATGGCTCGGGCAGGGCCGGAGCGGTCCTGCTGGTGCTTTCCGCAGGCAGCCGGCTCTCCGGGTACATCGGGCAGACAATCGGCCAAATGCACTTCTTCCGCACGATCTGGCTGGACTGTTCGCGCAAGCTGGCGTGGCTTGAGGACTACGCGAGAAGTCGCGAGGGGGCAGCGGACCTGCGTGCGCCGTCGCGCCTGCGGCGGGGGATTCGCCTGGAAGGGGTGAGCTTCGGATACCCGGGTACTCAGCGCGTCGTTCTGGACGACATCAGCGTAGAGCTTCCCGCGGGGTCCGTCGTCGCTCTCGTCGGGGAGAACGGGGCGGGAAAGTCGACTCTGGTGAAGTTGCTGTGTGGTCTCTACACGCCGACCTCAGGTCGGCTCACCGCCGACGGTGCCGACCTCGCGCGTGTCGCCCCCGCCGCGTGGCGACGCCGGCTGACCGGCGCTTTCCAGGACTTCTTCGCGTTCGAGTACCGGTTGCAGTGCTCGGTAGGGCTTGGGGACCTGAGCCGTGAGGGCGACGAGGAGGCCGTTGTGGCGTCCTTGGAGAAGGCGGGCGCCGCGGATCTGGTGGCATCGTTGCCCTCAGGCGTGCGGACGCAGCTCGGGGCGAGCTGGCCGGACGGGGTCGACCTTTCGCACGGACAGTGGCAGCGCGTGGCCCTCGCCCGTGGCTTCATGCGCGAAGACCCGTTGCTGACGGTGCTCGACGAGCCGACGTCCGCGGTGGACGTGGAGACGGAGCACGCCCTTTTCGAGCGGTACGCCGCCCTTGCGCGGTCAGGTGCGGAGGCCGGCACCGGCGGGGTCACGCTGCTGGTCTCACACCGGTTCTCAACGGTGCGGATGGCGGATCTGATCATCGTGCTCGACGGCTCGCGTCTCGTGGAGCAGGGCTCCCATGAGGAGCTGATGGCGGAGGACGGGCACTACGCGGAGCTCTACAACATCCAGGCGGCCGCCTATCACAGAGGCATGGTCTGAGGCGGCCGAAACCCACCGGCATCAACTCAGTTGATTTTTTAACTATTCTGCGAGGGTGGGATCACCCCTCAGCCGAACACCTCCGGCGGGGGGACGGGGATGACGACCGCGTCGCCGTCGCGCAGTGGTGGCGCCCCTGCCACGAACCTGGTCAGATCCTGGCCGTACACGCACCGGGCCTGGTTGAGGCCGCCCGCGGCCCGGCGGGTCAGATCGGCGAAGGGAAGCTCAACGCGGGAGGCGGCGACGATGAGGTTGCCGAAGCGGCGCCCCCGCATGACGCCGGGATCGGCCAGCAGAGCCAGGTGACGGAAGGTGCCGCCGACGGTGGCGAGCACCCGGCGGGCGAAGGCCAGGCCCTTGCCGTCGGCGACGTTGAGCAGCAGGGTCCCCGCCGGGCGCAGGACGCGCGCCACGTCGCCCATGTACTCGCGGGTGGCCAGGTCGATCGGCATGGTGGCCCCGCTGAAGGCGTCCAGCACGAACAGGTCGGCCGAGGAGTCGGGGAGAGCGGCGGTGGCGGTACGCCCGTCGAGCACCCTGACCTTGAGCCGGGGCACCGACTTCAGCCTGAGCTGGTCCCTGACCAGCTGGACGAGCCCGCCGTCCGGCTCGGCGACGACCTGCCACGACCCCGGGCGGGTCGCCGCGACGTAGCGGGGCAGGGTGCAGGCGCAGCCGCCCACGTGCACGGCGGAGAGCGGGCCCTCGTCGAGCAGGTCGATCACGATGGCCATCAGCCGCACGTACTCGAAGTCGAGGTAGGTGGGGTCGTCCAGGTCCACATAGGACTGGGGCACGCCGTCCTTGGAGATCACCCACCCCGAGGGCCGGTCGAGGTCGCCCAGGAGGTCGACCTCGCCGAAGCTCACCGGGTAGCGGCCCGGCATCGGTTCCCGAGGTTGGCGCCTGATCACTTTTGCCCTACTTTCCACCGCTGTTGAGGTACAACCGGGGGGACACCCTTGGGAGAAACCGTATGCGTAGCCGAGCGCTCCTCACGCTCATCGCCGTAGTGCTCCTCGTCATCGGCGTGAGCGTCTACACCCTGCTGCGGTCGGGCGGTCCCGAGGGGGCCGCCGAGGCGGCCGACCCCGGGGAGACGGGCCGGGCCTACCTGGCGCTCTGGGAGCGGAGCGACCTCGCCGGGATGAGCGGCCTGGTCGCCGACCGGCCCGCCGACTTCGTCGAGCGGCACCTCGCGTTCGCCCGCGACCTGGACGTCGAGTCGCTGAGGCTCACCCCCGGAACGCTCAGGCGCCAGGACGGGCAGACGGCCGAGCTGCCGTTTCAGGGGGTCAGGACGATCAGGAACCGGGGCGAGTGGCCGTTCGAGTCCACGCTGCGGCTGACCCTGCGGGACGGGCGCTGGAGGGTGCTCTGGGCGCCGGAGACGATCCATCCGGCCCTCGCGGGCGGCGGGCGGATCGAGTTCAAGGAGATCCAGGCCCCCGCCGCCGAGCCGGTCACCGGCTCCGGCGACCCGATCCCGCACGACAGCGGCGCCGAGAGCTACTTCGGCCTGTTCGGCGACGGCCGGCAGGCGACCGGGAACGGCTACGCGATCGAGGCGGTCCAGGCGGACGGCGGGAGCCGGGAACTGATGGTCTTCCAGCCGCCACAGGTCAAGGGGACTCCCACCACGCTCTCCCGGCCGGTCCAGGCCGCCGCGGCCCGCGCGCTGGACGGCGTGTCCCAGCCCGCCGCGATCGTCGCGGTGCGGAGCCACACCGGTGAGGTGCTGGCGGTCGCCGACCGGCTGGGCGGGGGGAACGGCGGGCAGAACGCCTTCCGCGGCTACTACCCGCCGGGCTCGACGTTCAAGGTGATCACCGCGACCGCCCTGCTCGTCGGCGGCCTGACCCCGGACTCCCCGACGGACTGCCCCGCCTCCTACACGCCCGCCGGCGGCCGTCCGTTCGGCAACGCCGAGGGGCACAGCGCCCCGGGGCCGATCAGCCTGACCACCGCCTTCGCGATCTCCTGCAACACGGCCTTCATCGAGCAGTCGGCCAGGCTGCTGCCGGACGGCGGCGGCCTGGTGCGGGCCGCCAGGCTGTTCGGCTTCAACAGGGACATCGAGGGTCCGGGGGTCTGCGGCAGGATCCGGCCCCCGGAGGGCGCCGACCAGCTGGCTTCCGCCGCCATCGGCCAGGGGGCCGTGGTCGCCAGCCCGCTCTGCATGGCCTTGGCCGCCGCCGCCGTGCAGGACGGCTCCTGGCACCAGCCGGTCGTGATCCCGGGGAGTCCGCGGGGCAGACCGGTCCCGCTGCCGGCGAAGGCGGCCACCGGCCTGCGCGCGATGATGAGGGCGGTCGTGTCGGCCGGCACCGCCTCCTCCGGGGGGCTTCCCCCCGGTACGGCGGGCAAGACGGGGACCGCCGAGGCGGGGGGAGGGGGGGAGCACGCCTGGTTCATCGGCTACCGGGGCGACACGGCCTTCGCCGTCTTCGTGAAGAACGGCGGCGCCGGTGCCCAGGCGGCCGTCCCCATCGCCGCCCGCTTCCTCCGGGCGCTCTAGCCGGCGTGACGGCGGGGCCGACGGTTCGGGCGAACCTGTCAGGAGGATCACAACCTACGGTGCCGTAACTTACGTTACCGTAGGTTCATGACCACGACCGCTGCCGAGGGATCTCCCCTCCCCGGGGCGAGCAAGCCCCGCCTCCGTGGCTGGCTGCACGCCGGAGCCCTGCCCGTCGCGCTCGTCGCCGGCTTCGTCCTCGTCGCCCTGGGGCCCACTCCGCAGTCGCGGCTGGCCGCCGCCGTCTACGCCGTGACCTCGGGCCTGCTCTTCGGCATCTCGGCCACCTATCACCGGGGCGCGCTCTCGCCGCGCCTGGAGGAGGTGCTGCACCGCCTCGACCACGCCAACATCTACCTGATCATCGCGGGCACCTACACGCCCTTCGCGCTGCTCGCCCTGGACGGTCCGGCCCGCCCGGTGGTCCTGGCCGTGATCTGGGCGGGGGCCGTCGCCGGGGTGCTGTTCCGGGTGCTGTGGACCTCGGCACCCCGGTGGCTCTCCACGGCGCTCTACATCGCCCTGGGCTGGACGGCCGTCTTCGTGCTGCCCCAGCTGGTGGCGGGCGCAGGGGTGGTCGCGGTGCTGCTGGTCCTGGCCGGCGGGCTGCTCTACACCGCGGGCGGCGTGGTCTACGGCCTGCGGCGCCCCGATCCCTCACCCCGCTGGTTCGGCTTCCACGAGGTCTTTCACGCCCTGACCGTCGCGGCCTACCTGGTCCAGTACGTCGCGGTCTCCCTGGTGGTCTACGCCGCCGGGTAGCGGGCCGGTCCGTTCGGCGTGTCGGAGGCCGGGTCTTGGGAGGGGGCCGGGCCGTCGGAGGCGGCCGGAAGCCCTCTCTGGGGCGATTCACCTGAATCTGCGATAGACCCGATTTGACGGAATCGCGGTGTCGTATTGGAGATCTTCGGGAAATGATCGGAACACACGGGGGTCGATCGCATCGGGGGGTCGCATGGAAGAGCTGTCTCGCAGCTGGTGGGTGTATCTGGTCCGGGGGATCTGCGCGATCCTGTTCGGCGTGCTGGCCCTCATCTGGCCGGCCATCACCATCCTCGCGCTGGTCGTCGTCTTCGGTGCCTACGCCATCGTGGACGGCGTGTTCGCCCTGTTCGGCGCGGGCCGGGGGGACGGCTCCGGCTCCCGGGGCTGGATGATCTTCTATGGCGTCGTCAGCATCCTGTTCGGCGTCACGGTCTTCATCTGGCCCCGGATCACCGCGCTCGTCCTGCTCTTCTTCATCGCGGGCTGGGCCGTCGTCACCGGTGTCCTGGAGATCGTGGCGGGCATCCGGGTGCGCAAGACCGTGGCGAACGAGTGGATGTTCATCGTCAGCGGCGTGCTGTCGGTGATCTTCGGCATCCTGCTGTTCATCTGGCCCGGCGCGGGCGCGCTGGCCGTGATCTGGCTCATCGGCGTGATGGCCATCCTGTACGGCATCTCCCTGGTGGTGCTCTCCTTCCGGGTCAAGGCGCTCGGCTCCCAGGGGCCCGGAACCTCGGGAACCACTCCTCGTGTCGCGTGATTGCCGGATAATCTCCAGAAAAATCTAGGCGTGCACGTAATGTATCCATATAGATGCGTCAACATCGGAGAATCATCCTCCTGACCCAATGTGGAGGGAACATGGACGTGCACGGCCGTCTCGCCCGTCATCTGCTGGTCGACGGTTACCGATTGGTGCTGGACCTCGAACAGAGCCGGGGATCCCGGCTCGTCGACGCCCGCACCGGCCGGAGTTATCTGGACTTCTACACCTTCTTCGCGTCGGCCCCGCTCGGCGTGAATCCGTTCGACGACGATCCGGACTTTCTGGCCCTGCTCGGCAGAGTCGCCGCGAACAAACCCGCCAACTCCGATCTCTACACCGGCCACCTCGCCGACTTCACCGAGACCTTCGCCCGGGTGCTCGGCGACCCGGAGTTGCCGCACCTGTTCTTCGTGGAGGGCGGGGCCCTCGCCGTCGAGAACGCGCTGAAGTGCGCCTTCGACTGGAAGAGCCGCCGCAACGAGGCGGCGGGACGCTCCGCGGAGCTGGGGAGCAGGGTGCTCCACCTCACCCGCGCCTTCCACGGCCGCAGCGGCTACACCCTCTCGCTCACCAACACCGACCCGGTCAAGACCGACCGTTTCCCGACCTTCGGCTGGCCCCGGATCGAGGTGCCCGCGATCCACCACGGCGACGTCGAGGCGGCCGAGGAACGGGCGCTGGCCCAGGCGCGGGAGGCCTTCGAGCGCCATCCGCACGACATCGCCTGCTTCATCGCCGAGCCGATCCAGGGCGAGGGCGGTGACAACCACATGCGGGCCGAGTTCCTGCAGGCCATGGAGCGCCTCTGCCACGAGCACGACGCGCTGTTCGTCCTGGACGAGGTGCAGACCGGTGCGGGGATCACCGGCACCCCCTGGGCCCACCAGCAGCTCGGCCTCCACCCCGACATCGTGGCCTTCGCCAAGAAGGTCCAGGTCGGCGGCATCATGGCGGGCCGCAGGGTCGGGCTGGTGCCGGACAACGTGTTCCAGGTCAGCGGCCGGATCAACTCCACCTGGGGCGGCGGGCTGGTGGACATGGTCCGTTCCCGGCGGATGCTGGAGATCGTCGAACGCGACGATCTGATCCGGCGCGCCGGGGAGCTCGGTCACGAGCTGCTCGCCGCGCTGCTGAAGGTCCAGGACCGCTTCCCCGAGCAGGTCGGCAACGCCCGGGGACGCGGTCTCATGTGCGCCTTCGACCTGCCGGACGCAGCCCGGCGCGACCTGCTGGTCAGCCGGCTCAGGCAGGACGAGGGGGTGCTCGTGCTGCCCTGCGGGGAGCGGTCGGTACGGCTCCGCCCGGCGCTGTCGGTCACCGCCGAGGAACTATGGGAGGGCGTGGCGGCCCTTCAGCGGGTCCTGGAGACCTCCCCGGACCCGGATCCGGAACTCCCGGCGTAGAGGGTGATCCCGGCCCCGGCTCAGGGCCCGAGCCCGGGGCCGGGACGCCCGCCGTGGCGTACGGGTCATCCGCGTCTCCGGAGGCCGGGGTTGCGGGGCAGGGGGGCCCGCCGGCCCCTGGCTCGCGGGCGCGCCCGGGGTTCAGAGGTGCCGGGGGTCCTCCCCGGTGGTCCGTCCCAGCCAGAGCTCGATCGCGGTCAGCCGTGAATCCGCGCCGAGCTTGGCGTAGATCCTGTTCACATGGTTCTTCACGGTCTTCTCGCTGAGGAACAGGCGCTGGGCGATCTGCCCGTTGGAGCAGCCCGTGGCGATCAGCTCCATGACCTCCGCCTCGCGCCTGCTCAAGCCCGTCACCACTCTGGGTTCGGCGTCGAGCGGTGCGTCGTCGACTCTCATCCGGCCTCCGAGGGCAGGCAACACGGTCAGGTCGCCGAAACCCCCGGTCTCACGGCGTAGCGATAGCAGTGAGCATAACCTGCGACATCAGTCTTTGGTGGGCAAGTCCGCATCGGAGGAGAAGCGGAACGGCCGGTCCCTCAGGACCGGCCGTTCTCTCCGGGGTGAGCGAGGGGACTTGAACCCCCGGCATCTAGGACCACAACCTAGCGCTCTGCCAACTGAGCTACGCCCACCATGTCCGCCGCGGCGGCACATGAAAAGTGTAGCGGTCTTTGGGAGTCGTTTCGCACCCGCTTTTCGCGGCGAGGGCTCAGGTGACGCGGGTGGAGACGCTCTCGGCCACCTCGCGGGCGGTGGCCGAGTCGGGGCCGGGCTGGGGCACGAAGACCGCCGCGCGGTAGTAGCGCAGCTCCCTGATGCTCTCCACGATGTCGGCCAGCGCGCGGTGACCGCCCTGCTTCTCGGGTGAGGCGAAGTAGACGCGTGGGTACCACCGCCGGGCGAGCTCCTTCACCGAGGACACGTCGATCATCCGGTAGTGCAGGAACGTGTCCACGCCCGGCATGTCGCGCGCGATGAAGGACCGGTCCGTGGAGATCGAGTTGCCGCAGAGCGGCGCCCGCTTCGGCTCCGGGATGTGGCCCTTGATGTAGTCGAGCACCAGGGCCTCGGCCTCGGCCAGCGTGACGCCCCCGCCGAGCACCTCCAGCAGCCCGGAGGCGGTGTGCATCTCCCTGACCACCTCCGACATCTGCTCCAGCGCCTCGGGCGGGGGCTTGATGACCACGTCCACACCCTCGTCAAGCCGGTTCAGCTCGCCGTCCGTGACCACGCAGGCCACCTCGACCAGCGCGTCTCGGCTGAGGTCGAGCCCGGTCATCTCACAGTCGATCCAGACCAGCAGGTCACTCATAGCCTTCAGGGTAGTACTCCCTTCAGGAGATCTTGAGCGAGTCGAGTACCCGATCGGCCACCGAGAAGTCGAGGTTGTCGGGCACGGACATGTACATCAGCGCCGGGCGCCTGCCCGCTCCCCGGTCCACGATCACGAATGTGGCCCGTTCCTTCTTCCACTTCCAGCCCTTGGCCCGGGCCTCCCTGGAGAAGTCGAGGTCGAAGGTGAACACCCAGGCGTCCTTGCCGCTCACCTTGACGGCCTTGTCCTTGACGACCTTCCGCTCGTGGGCGGGACTGTAGAAGGTCGGTTCGACCGCGTGCAGCAGCGTCGCGGCGACCCCGTGCATGCTGCGGACCCCGTCGTAGCCGAACTTGTCGGGAAGCTCACCGGTGAAGACGTTGCCGAGCCAGTTGTTGCCCCGGCCGTCGTAGTCCTCGTGGGACATCGCCACGGCCCCGCTGGTCCACACGAACCCGATCGGGTCGGTGCCCGTACTGACGGGCACCCGCCACGGGCTGCCGGGGAAGAGGTAGGACATGCCGGTCGCGGGGTCCTGGATGCGCCCGTCCTGCGGCCTGGGCAGCTCGGCCGTGGCCTCGGGCCGCGGGGTCTCCTGAGGCTCCCGCGTGTACGGCGGCTCGGACGTCTGGGGAGAGGGCACCCCCTCCTGAGTCGGCGGAACCGAGGGCGGCGTGGGGTCGCCGGCGGACGCCCGGCCCCGGGGGTTCACCAGGAACATGGCCGCGACCACGATCCCGACGATCAGGATCACCACCCCGCCGCCCCCCAGGATCCACGGCCACGGGCTGCTCTTACGCGGAGGTGGACCGGCGGGGAGGCCGTACCCTCCGGCGGGCAGCCGCATCGTGCCGCCGGCCGGGCCCCCGCCGCCCCAGTGCGGCTGCTCCGGCCGCGTCGCCGTCGGCCCCTGAGGCGGTCCGGCGGGCGAGGGCCACGTTCCCGTGGCTCCCGGCCCTCCGGGGCTCTCCGGCGCCCCAGGGGCCCCTGTGGGGCCTGTGGGGCCGATGGGTCCGGCGGTTCCGGCGGAACTCATGGGTCCGGCCGGTCCGGCGGTGCCGACCGGCGCGGACGGCGGTGCCGGCTGCTGGGGGAAGGCGCCGGTCTGAGGCGCCTGCGGTCCGGCCGGTGCGGCCGGACCGGCGGGGGCGTCGGCCGGGTGCGTGGCATCGGTCCACTGGTTGCCGTCCCACCACCGCAGCTGCGGTGAACCGTAGGGATCGGGGTACCAGCCGGCGGGGGTCTGCGTGGTCATGGCCGTCAGAGTAGTAAGAACCGGTTTGCCATGCATTGTGGACCTTGGGGCCTCACGGGCACCTGTAGGTGAAACTCGCCTTGTCCTGGAGTTTCCCGCCCGGCGGTAGCGGAGAGAGCAGCCGCAGGGTGGCCGTGCCCTTGAAACTCCCCTCACCCTTGACCGTCCACTCCAGGCTCACCTCGTGTGAGGTCTCCCCGGCGGCCACCGTGTCGGTCTGCTCGATCGGGGCCTTACGGTCGCTCCGTCTCCACTGGTAGTGGACCTCCCCGGCCGAGCCGTTGGTGGTGATCGTGCCCATGATCCTGACGGTCGTGTCACACCCCTGTGCCTTCTTCGGCGCGGTCGCCCGCACCTCGCTGACCGCCAGCGGGGCCGTCTGGCCCCGCAGCAGCCAGACGGCCAGGGCGCCCGCGATCATCAGCGCCAGGATCACCGAGGCGAGAGCCGTACGGCGCCGGCGTCGCCTGGCGGGCGCGCCCAGGCTGCGCAGCCGGTCGGACGGGGGGACGGTCTGCTGCTGGTCCCGGCCGGCACGCCAGATCTGCGCCGCGGTGGTCTCCGTCGGCACCCCGGGGCCGAAACGCACGACGGCCTCTCCCGTGGTCCCGGTGTTCGCGGTGTTCATCACGTTCGCGGTGTTCGCCATGTTCGCGCCGCCTCCGGTGTACGCCGGGCTCCCGGTGCTCGCGCCGCCTCCGGTGTGCCCGGCGTGGATCTCGCCGGTCCTGGGGACGTGCAGCAGCGTGACGATCTCCCCCTCGTCCGGCGGCGGCGTCACCGGGGCAGGGGGTGCCGTCCGGGCGGGCGCGTCGTGGCCCGGCCAGCGCCGCGCCACATCCACCAGAGCGTTTCGCGCGGGAAACCCCGGCAGCAGGTCGCGTCCGGCGAGCAGGGCGTCACGGGCCGCGGCGAGCCCGCGGAGGGAGGCCGTCGCCGCCGCCCGCTCCAGCACCTCGGCGCCCCGGGGAGAGGGGGCGGCCCAGTTCGCGGCCAGCTCGCGGGCCAACGAGGCCCAGGCCGCCACGTCGTGCTCGGCGGGGGAGGGGCGCCCGTTCAGCGCGTCGGCCAGCCCCCGTGCGGCGAGCAGCGCCGACCCGTCGGCGGAGATCACCACGGTGCCGGGGCCCAGCGCCCCGTGGGAGAGACCGGCGGCGTGCAGGGCCAGCAGCGTCCGCGCGGTCTCCAGCAGCACGGTGGCCGCTCCGCCCGCGTCGGGCCCGGGGGCGCCCAAAGACCCCGGGGACGCGGTGAGCAGATCGGCCACGGTCGGGCTCGCCGGCTCCGAGGTCAGCAGCCAGACCTCGTCCCGGGCCGCGATCAGGTCGGCGACCGGGACCAGCCCGGTCAGGCCGCCCCGGAGCAGTTCACGGTCCGCGACCACGGCCGCGACCAGCCGGTCTCGGGCCGCCGGATCCGAGGTCCACCGCGGATCGAACCTGAGCGCGCCGGCCGGCCGCCCGCCGGGCGTCACCGCCGACGACCAGGTGCCCAGTTCGTCGGAGCGGCTCCGGCCGGTCAGCCGGAATCCGGCGACGTTCCCCCCGTCAATATTCATGATCTTGTGTCCGTCCCGCCGTCTACCGCCGCCTCCGATGCCGACCGGCCAAGCCGCGTTTCACCGCCAGTGTGAACGGAACGGCGCCGCTCGTCACCAGTCCGAGGGCCAGAAGTGCCGAGGGGGCCGTCTCGACCGGGGGCGAGGGCGGGTCGGTCAGCGTCGGCGGCTGCTCACCCCCGCCGCTGGGGGTCCCGGACGGTTCGCCGGACGTGCTCTGCGAGGTGGAGGGGGTGGAGGTGGGCCGCGTCGGCCTCACCGTCGGGGTGGGGACGGGGGCGGTCGTCGACCTGGTCGGGGTGGGGGTGGGGGTGGGGGGCGCCGGCGGTGAGGGGAGATCCGGATTGCCGAGTGGGGAGCTCTCCTCGTCCGTGGGCGTCGGAGAGGGCGGCTTCGTCGGGTTCTTCGCCGGTTTCCTGGTGCGGGTCGGCGTCGGCTTGGGCGTCGGGGCCGGCTTCCTGGTGGGCGAGACCGTCGGCAGGGTGGCGGGTGTGCTCGCGGTCGGCGCGGCCGTCGGCGCCGGCTTGGGCGTGCTCTCCACCGAGGGGTCCGCCGAGGGATCCTCGGTGGGTTCGTCGGTCTCCGGGGGGATGATCGACTCCACCGGGTCGGAGGGGGCCGGGCTCGGCGAGGTGATCAGGCTCTGCGCCTTGATCTCGGTGGGTTTGCCGGAGGCGACCAGCACCGCGGTCACCCCGCCGATCACCGCGACACAGCCGACGCCGACCAGGATCTTGACGCTCAGCCTGCTCAGCGCGGAGGTGCCCCCGTGCCCGCCGAGACGCGTCTCGGCCAGCGAGGTGTCGGCCCCGGGCTTGCCGGTGTCCAGCGGGAGCAGCGCGGGCAGGAGCGCGGCGAGCCCGGCCAGGCGGCGACGGCCGCGCTCGTGCCAGTCCGCCCCGTAGGCGTCGGCGGCCACGGCCTCCAGCTCGGCGAGGAAGGCGGTGGCGGTCGGCGGACGGTCGGCCGGATGTTTGGCGAGCCCCCGCTCGACCAGGCCCTGCAGGGCGGGGGGCACCTCCTCCACGGGCGGTGGCAGGATCTGGTGCTGCCTGGCCAGGGCGGCGATGTTCGTCGCGCGAAAGGGCCGGGTGCCGGTCAGGCACTCGAAGAACACCGCGGTGGCGGAGTAGACGTCGGTGGACGGCCCGGCCGGGGCGCCGGTCCACTGCTCGGGGGCCATGTAGGGCGGCGTGCCCGCAGGGGTGTCCCCGTCCCCCGAGCGGATCGCGATGCCGAAGTCCACGAGCTTGCTCGCGCCGTCGGCCTCGACCATCACGTTCTCCGGTTTGAAGTCGCGATGCACGACACCGGCCACGTGGGCTGTGGACAGCCCCATCAGGGCGCCCTTGAGCACGACCAGCGCCGCCTCGGGGCCGGTCGGCCCCTCCGAACGGAGGATCGCGCGGAGCGCGACGCCGTCGACCAGCTCCATGACGATGGCCGCGCCCTCGCCGGTCTCGATGTAGTCGTAGAGCCGCACGACGTGCGGGCTGTCCAGGGTGTTGAGCACCCGCGCCTCGTGCCGGAAGCGGGCCACGAAACCGACGTCGCCTCTGAGCTCGTCGGAGAGATACTTGATCGCTACCAGGACGTCGTCGGCGTCGTGCCGCGCCATCACCACGCGTCCGGCCGCACCCGTTCCCAGCTCGCGTAACTCGGTGTATCCGGGGACTCGCCAGCCTGATGGCGTGCCGTACATAGCGGTCTCCTCAGTTGCCTGGGCCCCCACCCATAACAGACGGACCGTAGCTTAGTCATAGATCGCAAAATTCCGCGCACAAATCACAAATCAGTCTCGGGACGCGGGGAGAGCCGCTCGGGACGCGATGTGCTCGGGGACGTCCAGATCCGCGGTCATGGCGGGGTCGGGCTCGGGGGCGCCCCACGACAGGCGAAGCGGCAGCACCCCTGCCCAGATCGGCAGCGCGTAGTCCTCCTCCTCGTCGCCCGGCGGCCCCTGCCGTACCTTCACCGACGCCTCGGCCAGGGAGAGGGCGAGTACGGCGGTCGCCGCGAGCTCCTTCCGGTTCGGCGGGCGCGCGGCGTCCCACTGTCCCGGGGCGAGCTGCTCGGTGATCGCCCGCAGGGCCGCCAGCCGCTCCTCCTCGTCGCGCACCGGCCGGGGGCGGCCGTAGATCATGGCGGAGCGGTAGTTCATCGAGTGGTGGAAGACCGACCTGGCCAGCACGACGCCGTCCAGGTGGGTCACCGTGACGCAGACCTCGCCGGTACCCCGCAGGGAGAGGGAGCCGGTCGAACCGTGCAGGTAGAGGGTGTCGCCGATCCGGCCGTAGCCGGTGGGCACGACCATCGGGGACCCGTCGACCACCACGCCCAGGTGACAGACCAGCCCGGCGTCCAGCACCGCGTACAGGTCCGCGCGATCGGTACGGCCCCGCTCCTTGGAGCGGGCGAGAGCGGTACGGGGAGTCGTGGAGAGCATGGTTCTAATCTAGAGAGAAGTGGATATGGAAAACACGTCCACTTCCTGTTGTTTTCGGGAGACCACTTTGCCGCGTACCCCCGTCGACCTGCCCCTGTCGGTGGACCGCGAGGCCGCCACGCCCCTGAGCGTCCAGCTCGGCGACCGGCTGCGCGCGGCCATGCGCGACGGCACCCTCGCCTCCGGCGAGCGGCTGCCCTCCACCCGTGCCCTCGCCCGCCGGCTCGCGGTCAGCCGCACCGTGGTGACCGAGGCGTACGGGCAGCTCTACGCCGAGGGCTGGCTCGACGGCCGCCACGGCTCCGGCACCTACGTGGCCGACCTGGCCGGCCCCGCCCTTCCCGGCGGCTCCGTCCTCCCGGCCTTCCCCTGTGCCTCCACGCTCCCCGTCCCCGCCGCGCTCCCCGCGCCGGTCCGCGAGGCCCGCCGCGCTCACCGCGACCGATCCCCGGCCGCCGGAGCCGCCGGGACGCAGATCGACCTGCGCCCCGGCAGGCCGTGGGTCCGCGACTACGACGAGGCGGCCTGGCGCAGGGCGTGGCGCGCCGCGGCCGACCTGCCCCCCGGGGACGACCCCGACCCCTACGGCCTGCCCAGGCTCCGCGAGGCCCTGGCCGGACATCTCCGCAGGGTCCGGGGGGTCGCGGTCGGGCCGGAGCACGTCATGGTCACCCGGGGCACCGGCAACGGCCTCGACCTGGTCGCCGCCACGTTCCTGCGGCCCGGCGACCGGGCGGGCGTGGAGGAACCCGGCTACCGGGTCGCCAGGAACATCTTCGCCGCGCGGGGCGCCGAGGTCGTGCCGTGCCCCGTCGACACCGACGGCGTCGTGGTGCACGGGCTCCCCGGCGACCTGCGCGTCCTCTACACCACCCCGGCACACCAGTACCCCCTCGGCGGGCGCCTGCCGGTGCCGCGCAGGGAGCGCCTGATCGCCTGGGCCCGCCGTACCGGGGCGCTCGTCGTGGAGGACGACTACGACGCCGAGTTCCGCTACGACGTCGCCCCGCTGCCCGCCCTGCACGGCCTGGACCCCGGCCGGGTGATCCTGCTCGGCACGCTGTCCAAGTCGCTGGCCCCCGACGTCGGGGTCGGCTGGCTGGTCGCCTCGCCCCACCTCCTCGCCGCCGTCGCCGGAACCCGCGACGACCTGGCCGACCGTACCGGCGGCCCGGTGCAGCAGGCGGTGGCCGTGCTCCTGGAGCGAGGCGACCTGGACCGGCACCTGCGCCGGATGCGCCTGGAGTACGCGCGCCGCCGGGCCGTGGTGGTGGACCTCCTCGGCTCCCGGGTCACCGGTGACACCGCCGGGCTGCACGTCATGGTCGAGCTGCCCCGGCACACGGTCGGCCCCCTGGTGGAGGCCGCGGCCGCGCGCGGCGTGCTGCTCGAAACGGCCGACCGCCACCACCACGGCGTCCCCGCCAGGCACGGTCTTGTGATCGGCTACGGCTCGGCCTCGCCGGCCGAGGTCAGACGAGGGGTGTCCGTCGTCGCCGAGCTGGTCGAGCGGTTCGGGGTACGGGCGGTGGAGGGGCCGGGGGAAGGTCTCCGACCACCGGCAGGGCGCGGTGGGCGTAGAGCGGGTCGACGGGCAGCACGTGCCGTCCCCACCACCGCGCCACCTCAGGCTCCGGCGAGGGATCGGTGAAGCCCGGCAGATAGTCGTCGTAGGGCGGGTCGTAGAGATAGCCGGTGGCCACCCCGTGCCGCTCCAGCTCCACGATCGCCGCCTCCCGGTCGGCGACCAGCAGCGGCACCCGGAACAGCGGCTGGTCCAGCCGCCTCCGTACCGCCCCGGCCACCGTGGGCAGCTCGGCGAGCGCGGCCACCCCGGCGATCCGCCGGGCCCGCTGCCCCGGCAGCGTCCGCAGCCGCCTGGACTGGTACCAGCGGGAGATCCGGCCCCGCCTGGCCCGGTAGTCGTGCAGGTCCGCCTGGACCCACGTGTCGAAGGGCGGCAGCTCCGGCACCCGCCTCAGCGCCGTGACCAGGTTCTCGGGGCGTGGCGCGATCCGGTGGCCCTCGCGCCGCTCCTCCATGCCCAGCGCGCGCATCACCCGCAGCGCGGGTCGGACCAGGTTGAGCCGGACCGCCGTGTGCTTGACCACGGAGGCCAGCACCGTGCGGATCTCGGCCGCGAGCACCCGGGGCTGGAGCAGGCGGTCCCGCTCGGTCTCCAGCGCGCGCAGGTCGGCCCGGTGCTCGACCGCGAGCACCCCGCCCGACCCGGCCCCGGCGTGCTTGGACAGGCTGAACACCCCGGCCATCCCGAACGTGCCGAGCGGCCTGTCCTCGACCGTGGTCTCCATGGCGTGCGCGACGTCCTCGATCACGGTCTTGCCGGCGAACGCGGTCACCCGGTCCGGCAGGCCGTACAGGTTGGTGGTCAGCACGGCGTCCACCAGGTCGAGATCGACGGCGTCGACGTCGATGTTGCCGTCGTCGGGGGAGAGCGGCGCGATGACCGGCCGCAGCCCGGCGGCCAGCACCAGGAACAGGATCTCGTCGGCGGAGATCGGCGACATGAGCAGCCGCTGGCCGGGGGCGCACCAGTGCCGCAGCGCGAGATACAGGCCCAGCCGGTTGGAGGGCAGGGCCAGGCAGTGACGTCCGGTCCGGGCGGCCACCAGGGCCTCGGGGCTCACCGGGCGCTCACGGCGACTGGATGGAGGTGCGCAGGCGCCCGAAGGTCTTCAGCAGCCGGTCGGCGGTGCTGCGCAACGCCGGGTTGGCGAGGACCGTGCCCCGGGCCTTGCGGACCGGCACCCGCACCACCCAGTGCAGTCCGGCGCCGGTGCTCGGCCGGGCGATCCGGCCCTCGGCCACCTGGTACTCGCCGTTCTTGAGCTTCTCCTTGTACTCCTTCTCGCCCCGGCCCATGTCGATGACCTCGATCCCCGCCTGTGCCGCCTTCTCGGCCATGGCCAGGTGGTGG
This sequence comes from Streptosporangium sp. NPDC006007, assembly GCF_040614315.1. Lineage (NCBI taxonomy): Bacteria > Bacillati > Actinomycetota > Actinomycetes > Streptosporangiales > Streptosporangiaceae > Streptosporangium > Streptosporangium sp. NPDC006007. The sequence continues at coordinate 231,148 of NZ_JBEXUG010000004.1, forward strand.
ATCAGACCCGGGGAGTACTTGGCGAAGGAGACGTCGTAGGCGGGGAACCAGCCGGCGAGGGTGGTGGCGGTGCGCACGCCGAAGTGACCGGCCACCGGCCGCCCGTCCACGTAGAGCATGTCCAGCACCCCGCCGAAGTGCTCGGTGTCGGTGGAGAGCAGCCGTTCGACCAGCTCCACGATCCACGGCCGGGAGAACCGGTCGGCGCGGCCGGTCCGGCGGTACTGGTCGGTCTTCCAGCCGAGCAGCGTCTGCAGCGCCGCCGGCTCGACGGTGGCGTAGTCGTGGCGGAGCGGCCCCGCGTCCCGCTGAAGCTTGCGGGTCTTGTAGGCCGTGGAGCGGTAGGTCTTGCCCGAGCTCAGTTTGATCGTCTCGATGTAGGAGTCGTAGCCGTCCCGCAGATCGATGATCGGTGACGGATGCCTGGCGTGCCGTTCCGACAGCAGCGGCTGCCCGGCCACCAGGTGGTCGAACTCGAACACCCCCAGACCGCAGGACTTGATCAGCCGCTGGGGGTCGAGTTCGATGTTCTTGGCGTGGACGAGGCCCTGCGCGTCGGTGAGCCCGGCGGCCACCGGCCTGCCGATGCCCATCGGGTGCCGCTCGAATGGGAAGAACCCCACGGTGTCCGCGCCGTCGTGCAACACCGCCACCCGGACTCGATCCTGCAACTCGCCGACGGCGACCGTGAATTCAGGCGACAGGAACGGGTTGTCGAAAGCCGGATCGGCCTCCTGCAGGGCCCGCCATCGGCTGATGTCGGGCTCCCCGAGATCACGAGGGTGAACGATAGAGACGCGCATGAGCTCCCACTGGGGTGTGCGGTTTCCCCGACGCCTTCCAGCATGGATACGTGCAGGACGTGTGAGGCCCAAGTATGCAGGTTGGCGCGTAATGTAACGGTAAAGGATTGGACGTACCACTGGCTCTTCTGAGGCACAACGTTTCGGCCTCTCATCTTGGGCCCCGGCGCGGACCGGTTTCCCCGACCCGGGTGGTGCTCTCACCCGGGTGGCGTTCTAATGGGTGGCCATGAGCACCCCTGGCATCGACCGTACCCGGCTGACCGGGTGGATGGCGGCCAACGTCCCCGATGCCGGGGAGCCCACCGGGATCTTTCTGATCTCCGGGGGCAGGTCCAACCTCACCTACCTCGTCGAGACCGGGGTGCGCCGCCTGGTGCTGCGCCGACCCCCGCTGGGGCACGTGCTCCCCACCGCCCACGACATGAGACGCGAGTGGCGGGTCGTCTCCGCCCTCGCCCCGACCCCGGTCCCGGTGCCCCGGGCGGTCGCCTTCTGCGGCGACGAGGACGTGATCGGGGCGCCGTTCTACCTGATGGAGCATGTGGACGGCCTGGCCGTCCGGAGCGGGGCCGAGGTCGCCGGGCTCGCGCCCGAGCGGGGCCGGCGGCTGTCGGAGAGGCTGGCCGAGGTGCTCGCCGCCGTCCACGCGGTCGACCCCCGGCGGGTGGGGCTGGCCGACTTCGGCCGCCCGGAGGGATACATGGCCCGTCAGCTGGAACGCTGGGACCGGCAGTGGGAGCGGTCACGGACCCGTGACCTGCCCGGCTACGACCGCCTGGTGGCCCGGCTGCGCGCCCGCCTGCCCGCCCGCTCGGCCTCGGCGCTGGTCCACGGCGACTACCGGCTGGACAACACCCTGGTACGGCTCGCGCCCGATCCCGAGATCCTCGCCGTCGTCGACTGGGAGATGTCCACCCTCGGAGACCCGCTGGCCGACCTCGGCCTGACCCTGACCTACTGGCAGGACCCCGGCGACGAGGAACGCGCGTCCATCCCGGTGGCCACCGGTGTGACCGTCGCCCCCGGCTTCCTCACCGCCCGGGAGTTCGCCGCCCACTACGCCGCGCTCTCCGGCGCGGACCTCTCCGACCTGGACTTCTACCTGGCGTTCGGCAACTACAAGCTCGCGGTGATCGTGGAGGGGATCCACGCCAGGTTCAGACAGGGTAAGACTGTGGGGGAGGGGTTCGAGCACATCGGCGCGGCCGTCCCCACGCTCGTCGAGCGGGCGCACCGGGTGCTGGAGGGCTGAGCCGCCGGACCGGGAGGAGACCGTGGACGATCGTCATGGGTTACCCGCCGGACCGGCGTCTACGATAGAAGTCTCAAGTGTTCTGCAAGTCACCTTGACTAATGCGATGACGCAGCTGATAACGCTTGTCTGTGAACCGCGCCGGATCGCGGTCACGTCCGTCGTCGCTGTGGAACGCTCTCATTGGACCAGAGGCGAGGATTGAGGCGAGGGTGATACCGACTAACGGACGGCACCAGAGACGGCGCCCGAGCTGGCCGGTCGCACTGGGGGCGGGATGCGTCGCGCTCGTGCTTCTCGTGGTGATCGTCGTCATGGCCACCAAGCCCGACAAGCCTCGGGGGGAGGCTCTGCGGATCCCCCCCGAGCAGCCGGCGCCCGTCCTGCAGGAACCCCCGGCAGGCAAGGAGTGGCCGCGCTGGGGTGTCACCCACACCGAGTTCAGCGGCGACGCCGAGCCCGCCGGGGCGGGCGACGCCGCCTCGCACGTCCTCAGCCGGGTTCCCCTGGTGCAGAACCAGCACATCATGGGCTGGGGCGCGGACAACCCGGAGCCTGTCCCCGGCAGGCACGACTTCCGCAACCTCGACCGCCGGATCCGGTTCATGGCGGACTCGCAGGCGCTCCCGGTCGTCACGCTCTGCTGCGCGCCCGACTGGATGAAGGGCGGCACCGAGGGACGCACCGACTGGGGAGCCCTGGAGACCGCCCCCAAACGGGAGAGGTTCGACGACTTCGCCAAGCTGGCCGCGACCGTGGCCAGGCGTTACCCGACCGTCAAGCACTACATGGTGTGGAACGAGTTCAAGGGCTTCTGGAACCCGGGGACCAACCGCTGGGACGCCGAGGCGTACACCGAGCTCTACAACAAGGTCTACACCGCGCTGAAGGCGGTGAACAAGGACATCAAGGTCGGCGGCCCCTACATCCCGATCGGGAGCAACCGCAGCGGCGGCGGATCGGAGCTGCAGGGGGCCTGGGGTGTCGTCGACCAGCGTGACCTGGACGCCGTCGAGTACTGGATCGACCACAAGAAGGGCGCCGACTTCATCGTGGTGGACGGCGCCTCGATGACCAAGGACGCCGGGCTCTTCCCCGACGAGTTCACCGCGCTCGGCAAGTTCAGCGCGGTCACCACCTGGCTCAGGGAGAAGAGCGGCAACCTGCCGGTCTGGTGGGCCGAGTGGTACGTCGCGCCGGAGAGCACCGACTGGACCGAGGAGCGCCGCACCGCCGTGCAGACGGTGGCCATGATGGAGTTCGCCACAGGGGGCGCCACCACCGCCCTCTACTGGAACCCCCAGCGCAAGGCCGGCCAGAGCTGCGCGGGCTGCCTCTGGCGCCCCGGGCGGGGCGACGAGCTGCCGATGGCGGGCATCCTGAGCGGCTTCACCAAGTGGTTCCCCGCCGGCACCCCGCTGGTGACGGTCACCTCCAGCGACCCCAAGGTGCGGGTACTGGCCCAGCAGCGTCAGCTCGTGATGGCGAACACCTCCAACGCCGCCGTCACCGCGACGGTGGACGGCAAGAGCTTCACCCTCAAGCCGTACGAGGTCAGATGGAGCGAGCGGAACCGGGCCTAGCCGGACCGGGCGCGAGAGGGCCTGCGCCAGTTGGTGAACCAGCGCAGGCACCACTCGACCGGCCCGTAGCGGTGACGGCGCAGCCACGGCCGGCTGTAGCCGACCTGGATCGCGAAGATGGCGACGGCGATCGACACCACGGTGAGCGGGCTGAGCTGGTCCACCAGCCCCAGGCCGTAGCCGGTGAAGATCAGTGAGCAGATCAGCGACTGGCCCAGATAGTTGGTCAGCGCCATCCGGCCGGGCGGCACGAGGACGGCGGTCAGCCGCGGCGCCGAGGGGAGCAGCCGCAGCAGGGTGGCCGCGTAGGCCGCGGCCAGCAGCGGCGCGGTGAGCAGGTCCACCGCCTGGCCGAACATGTGGTAGGCGCTTCCGCAGCCCGACCAGGTCGAGTGCGCGTGGACCATCGCCCCGACGATCCCGACGGGGAACCCCGCCCACTGGATCCCGCGTAGCGCCGCGGCCCGCCCGGACAGGTCGGTGAGCATCCGCTTCTTGCCGACGGCCAGCCCGATCAGGCATGCGGCCAGCACGGCTGGTCCCTGGAAGAAGACCCGCAGCACGACGATCTTGCCGAGCTTGTGCAGGTGCTCAGAAATGATCATGCTGACCGAGCCGTGCAGGGCCGCGTCGGACCTCGCCGCCTCGGCCGCGCCCCCGGCCACCGTCCCGGAGGCGTCAGTGCCGTTCAGGGCCAGTACGGCCAGCAGCCCGAACCCCACCGCGAGCGTCACGGTCAGCGCCACCGCGGTGATCACCGCGGTCCGCGGCCTGATCCCCCGCACGGTCAGCAGGACCAGTCCCACCACCGCGTAGGTGGCCAGGATGTCCCCGGGGAACAGCAGCACCGCGTGGGCCAGGCCGAGCAGCAGCAGCCCGGCCAGGCGGCGCAGGAACCGGGGCACGAAGGCCGCCCCCGAGTTCGCCGCGGAGTCGAGCTGGAGGGTGAAGCTGTAACCGAAGAGAAAGGAGAAGAGCAGGTAGAACTTGTTCTCGAAGAACACGGTGACAATCCAGCGCACCTCCCAGTCCAGCGGTGCGGAGAAGGCGGGCTCGGCCAGCCCCGCCATCCGGTATCCCGAGGCCAGGTAGGCGATGTTGACCACCACGATGCCGAACAGCGCGAACCCGCGCAGCGCGTCGACGGCGGCGATCCGCCGGGCCGTACCGGTTGGGGGTGTGGTGGTCCCCAGCGGACCGCGGTGTTCCCCGTTGACCATCCAACCGTCCCTCGACATACCGTGCTGTATCGCACGCCCCCCGGCAAATAGTGATCATTATGCCGGGGGAAAGACACTCCCCGGGGAGACCGCGTTCCTATTGGAGCTGGCTGAAGCCGATGACGACGAACCGCTCGATCACGACCGCCACGGCCAGCGCGAACGCCGGAACCGCGACGAACAGGATGCGCCGCCTCGTCCTGGCGGTGCGGTCGAGACCGCGCAGCCGGTACATCTCATAGGCGAACAGGGCGATCCAGGTGACGCCCAGGGCGCCCAGGCCGATCGGGGTCAGTGGTGAGCCCCGGTCGCCGAAACCCGTCAGGGGCTGCGGCTGCGGGATCTCGGCGTCCTTCGGATAGGACTTCAGTGTGTAGACGGCGGCGTCCGCGCTGTTGAAGACCCGCTTCAACTCCGGTGACGCGTCCAGGGCGGCACGGAACCGGCTCGCCCAGTCGTCGGGGAAGCCGTGGTTGAGCTGAAGGTAGGCCGCCTGCCCCCGGCTGGCGACGAGATAGGTGTTGGGCGGCAGGACACGGAACTTGTCGATCACCGAGGAGAGCTGCGCCGGATTCTTGTCCACCAGCACCTGCTGGTAGGAGATCTTGTCGAAGTCCCGCTCACCCCAGGGGATGGTCGGCGTGACCTCGGGGCCGATCATCGGGACCAGGTACAGCACCCGGCCGCTGGGCTCGTCGTGCTTGTAGACGTAGTGCATCGCCCGCACCTCGTCCTTGGAGACCCGCTCGAACTGCTCGTTGCCGTAGCGGGCGACCAGGAAGGCCATCGACAGCACCAGCGCGCACCCGGCGGCCAGCAGCAGGGAGAGCCGGCGGGTCAGCTCCGGGTTGAACCGGATGTTGCGCCTGCGGATCGGCACCGTCTCCTCGGGGGCCTCCGCCGTGCCGGCGGGCAGGTTCGGGAAGAAGGCGTAGGCGGCCAGGATGCACGCGCCGGGCAGCGCGAACAGGTAGATCCGCAGGCCGATCTCGCCGCCGTAGCTCTGCAGGCCCAGGGCGAGCACCGGGATGCAGAGCAGGAGCAGGGCGGCCCGGTCGCCGACCCCGCGGCGCAGGCGGCGTAGCAGCCCGGTGGCGGCCAGCAGCAGGATGAGGGCGCAGATGCCGAGCCGGGCCATCAGCACGAACGCGTGCCGGGGGTCGCTGCCCTCGATCCGGTCGCCGGTGTTGCGCTGGAGGTTCTCCAGGATCCGGCCCAGACCGCCGAAGAGCTGGTCGATGTGCCCGCTCCAGAAGGTGACCGTCTGGTAGCTGATCCAGGCGAGCACCATCAGGCCCAGGAAGAACGGCAGGGCCCCGCTGAGCGAGGAGCGCCGCAGCAGGATCAGGCCGGTCAGCACGCCGAGCATCATGAACGGCGTGATCTGGTGCGAGGCGGTGGCGGTCCCGAACAGGCCGATCAGCACGATGAGCATGATCGACCGGTCGTACACGCCGGTGGAGTGGGCGAGCTCGCCGGGCGTCAGCCCGTCCAGCCTGGCCAGCAGCCGCCGGATCCGGCCCTTGGCGGGCATCGGTTTCTCACGGGGCTCCACCTTGCCGAACCAGCGCAGCACGATCGCCACGAAGGCGAGGTAGATGGCGTAGGTGAAGCCCTGGGATGAGAGGTAGTCCTGGCCGATCCACTGGACGATGACGAACAGCAGCGCCGCGAACCAGCGGGCGCGGGTGGTGGCCACCACCTGGCGCAGGATCAGCACGAACGGCAGCAGGTAGAGCAGGTTGGAGAGCAGCGGCGTCCACCGCATGATCGTCGTCAGGTCGGTGACCCCGGCGGCCTTGGTGACGAACGCGAGCAGCGCGAAGAACCCCGGCCAGGCGAAGCGGGCGTCGAGGACGGGGGAGGAGGTCCCGGTGCGGTTGATGAACTCCACGAAGCCCGCGTGCACGTAGGCCGTGTGGAAGCGGGGGGTGTCCTCGATCAGGGCGGCGGCCCCGTGCAGGGCGAAGGTGATCGCCGCGATCTGGAAGAGCAGCAGGAACTTGCGGTCGGTGTTCTGCGCGATCGTGACGAAGAAGGCGGTGATCATCAGCAGGATCGCGATGAACGCGGTGCTGGGCAGCGCCGAGATCAGCCCCAGGCCGTCGACGTGGGTCAGGTCGACGCCCCGCAGCGGTCCCGGCGCCACGCGCAGGGCCAGGACGTACATGACCAGGCCCTCGACGGTGAGCAACGGCGGCAGCCAGGTGCCGGCCGTCCGCGTCAGCCTCTCCGCCCACGAGGGCCTTTCCTCGGACGTCGCCGCCGCGGGGGCGTGGACGGCCGCGGGGGCGGCCGGTGGCGGACCGGCGGTGGTGCGGCTGGTGGCGTCGGCGGAGAGACCCCGTGCCCGGGGCGCCGGGGCCGGCGGGACCGGGGTCGGTGTGACCGGCGGAACCGGGATCGGGAGGGGAGGGCTCGGGGGGGCCGGGGGGAGGCGCAGGTTCACCGTGCTGTCGGCGCCGTCGCCGTCGGGCTCGCCGCTCTCGCGCTCCGGGGCCGTGATCTCCGAGACGTCGATGACCGAGGTGTCGACGATCGAGAAGTTCAGAATCGAGGTGCCGTCCGCCTCGGGGGCGTCCGCGTCCCCCACGGGGAGGGCGTCCGCGCCGGAGGCCCCGGCGGACGACGGGACCGGGGGTGTGTCCGTCTTGGGGCCGTCCGTCTTGGGGACGGCGTCCTCCGGTTCCCCGGCGACCTCGCGGATGGGGATCCGGAAGACGGCGGTGGCCGCCGGATCGTCGTCGCCGGAGGCCTCGGAGGGCGTGCCCGAAGGCCGCTTCTCCGGTCCCGGTCCGGCGTGCGTCTCCGTGGGGTCCTCCGAGGGCGAGGGGTGGGTGGAGCCGGTCTCCCCGACCTCGGCGGCCCCCGCCGCCTCCGTTGTCACGTCATTACCTGCCCGTTGCCTCACGTCTAACATCATGGGGGCTACGCGGACCCGGGTGTGACGACCACCTGGGAAGTTTCGCCATGTTTGAGTATTTTGCGTAGACCGGGGAAGATCGCCAGGGCGATCAGAGTCTCGCTCAGCAGCAGCGCGTACCCCACCGCGTTCACCCCGGCGCGGGGGAACAGCAGCAGGGTGCCGGTGAGCACCAGAACCGCCAGGCACACCTGTACGGCCGCCAGCCTGCGGGCCTGTCCCAGGGCGCGCAGCCCGCTCAGATAGATCTCGATCAGCACCCGGGGGAGGACCGCCACCGCCATAAGCTGGAGCAGCAGCGTGCCCCGGTCCGCGAAGCCGGCACCGAAGACGCGCAGGATCAGAGGGGCCACGAGAACCGTCACCGCCACCACGGGAACAATGATCATGAAGGCCCGCCGGAGCGCCCTGCGCGAGTTCGACGCCAGCCGGTGCCGCTCGAAGGCCCCCTCCACGGTGAGCGAGGTGGCCATGTTCATCGCCAGCAGCTCGATCAGCGAACCCAGAGTGTGCGCCATGGAGAAGTAGCCGAAGGTGACCTCGTCCACCCGGGCGGCGATCAGGACCGGGATCAGGTAGACGCTCGCCAGGATCGACAGCGTGCCGGGGTAGTCGCCCGACAGGAACCGGCCGACCTCGCGGAGCGTGAGCGGCCTGGCGGTGCTCTCGGTCTGCCTGACGTGCCGGGGGACGACCTTCCCGAAGATGAAGATGTTGATCGGGATCAGCGCCATCGCGGCAGGGATGATCCAGGAGACGAAGATGCCGTCGCGGGGCAGCGCGAACGCCAGCCCCACCAGCATCGCCATCTTGACCAGGCCGTAGCCGAGACTGTTCACCGGCACCCAGGTCGCCTTGCGGAGCCCGGCCAGCGTCACGTCCTGCAAAGTGAACACCGACCAGACCAGCACCGCCACCAGGAAGAACAGCCCGGGGCCGAGACCGCCCAGCGTGGCGTAGGTCGGCCCCCACCACGGCAGCGTGATCAGGAACCCGAGCGCGGCCGTCATACCGGTGGCCCCGGCGATCACATACGCCCGGACGATGAGCTCTGGGGTACGGCGCCCGGCCACCGGGATGAACCTGGCCAGCGCCCCGACGAACCCCAGGGCGGTCAGCGAGGCGAACAGCCGCATGGCGGTGATCACGGCCTGGCCCCTGCCGAAGTCGGCCGGCTCGTAGAGCTGGGCCGCCAGCCACCAGTACCCCATGCCGAGAACGGCGGTGATGGCGGTGTTGGCCATGAGCGCGTAGCCGTTGCGGAACAGCGGATTGCGGAGATCACGCAGCAACCGCCGCCGCAACCCGGCGAGCCGTCCCGCGGGCCGCTCGCCCACCGTCGCGCTCATGCCCTACCTCCCCCCACGCCCGAAGACGTGCTCCCTACGCGAGACCACGTACTCGGCGCAGGCCGTATCGGGTGCGCCTGACGACGGCGTAGCCCTTCGTCAGCACACGCTCCTTCATGTAGATCAGTGGAACCTGACTGCCCTCGACCGCCCGGCCGAACATCTTCATCGAGGTGCCGTCGGTGACGGTCAGGCGCGGCAGCGCGAGCACGTCGTGCCGGTCGGCGGCGATGGCGTTGTTCACCGCGCAGGCGGCCCAGTAACCGGCCCGCCGGACCTCCCGCCGGACCCGCATGCTGGAGTAGCCGTACGGATAGGCCATGGTGGAGACCAGAGCGCCGATCTTGTCCTCCAGCAGGGCCTTGTTGCGCCGCAGCTCCTGACGGAGCCGGTCGTCCGGCAACTGGTCCAGCTGGGGGTGGCTGTGGCTGTGACCGCCTATCTCGACGCCGCAGGAGGCGGCCTCGCGGGCCTGGCTCCAGGACAGCATCACGTCGAGCGGCCGGCCCGCCGCGTCCTTGCCCGCGTCACTGACCCAGCCGCTGGTCAGGAAGACCGTCGCGGGAAAGTCATGGCGCTCCAGCACGGGCAGCGCCTCGCTGTGGAAGTCGGCGTAGCCGTCGTCGAAGGTCACCACGACCGGCCGCTCGGGAATGGAGCGCCCGTTGTTCCTGTGCAGCGAGGCGACCAGATCGGCCACGGTCAGCGGGGTGAAACCGTTCTCCTTCAGGTAGGAGAGCTGCTCGGCGAAGGCCGAGGGCCGTACGGCCAGCGGCCTGGTCTCCGCGTTGGGCCGATCGGAGATCGAGTGGTACATCAGAATCGGCACGCGGATCATGACTTCGACACCTTCAACCGGAGGGAGCCGACGATGTAACCCCAGGTGGTCCAGGTGAGTCCGATCACGATCGCGCCCGCCCTGCCGAAACCGGACAGGTCACCGCGGAGCGCCTCCCCGACACCGCGCAACGCGCCCAGCGGCAGGGCCTTCAACGCGTGCGCCCGCTCGCTGGCCAGCCCGTCCCCGGCGCCCACGCTCTGGGTGACGAGCGCCTTGGACAGGCCCTCGGCGTAACACCGGGACCGGAAGTAGGCGAACCTGGAACGTACGGCCGACACCTTGTGACCGATCACCGCGTCCGGCTCGAACAGCATCACCGCGCCGGGGGTCCGCTGGGAGAGCCGGATGCAGAACTCGGTCTCCTCGCAGCCCAGCGGCCGGGGCCTGCGCCCCTGCACGCTGCGCCCGATGCCGGTGTGGAACCCGCCGACCCCGAGTACGGCCTCCCTGCGGAAGGCCGCGTTGCCCCCCATGACGTTGCGGATCGGCGCCCGCCGGGTGGGCATGCCCCGGTAACTGCAGCCCACGGTCCAGTCGAACTCGCGGGGAAACCAGCCGGGACGGCGTCCCGTCGCCCAGAGCGGCCTGGTCAGGCCGCCCACCCCCACGACGGCCGGGTCCTGGAAACCCTCTTCCAGGGCTTCCAGCCAGCCGGGTTCCGCTACCGCGTCGTCGTCCAAATACGCCACAATGTCGCCGGAGGCGGTCGCCGCGCCGGTGTTCTTGCCACCGGACAGCCCCTTCTCCTGCGTGTTCTCCACCACGGTCACGCCGGGATACTCCTGCTTGAGCCTCAGGTGCAGGTCCGCGTTGTAGTCGACCACCAGGATGATCTCGTCGGGCCCGCGCCGCTGGCTCACGACGGACTCGACGGCCTCCCGGATGTCCTCCCAGCGTTCCTCGGTGTAGACACAGATGACGACACTGGTCCTCATGGCTATGCGGCGCCCTGGTCCGCCGCGGGGGCGGCGGCGGCGGGCTCGGGCACAACGGCGGCGGGACGGCCACGCCACTCCCGGAGAATGGTCTTCAGCACCCGGATGCCGTCGCGGACGGCGTGCAGGTTGCTCTCACCGTGAATCCGGCAGCGCTCGTGGCTCGGCACCTCCTGGACCTTGAGCCCCGCCTTGGCGGCCCTGATGTTCATCAGGGTCTCCACCTCGAAACCGTCGCAGTCCAGGTTGAGCGCGTCCAGGTGGCGTGCCCAGAAGGCGTTGTAGCCATAGCAGAGGTCGCTGTAGCTGGTGCCGTAGATCCGGTTCACCAGGCCGGTCAGCACCTTGTTGCCGAACTTGCGGTTGAAGGTCAGGTCGTCGCTGCCGCCGCCGGTCGCGTAACGAGACCCCTTGACGAAGTCGGCCCCGGTGACCAGCGCGCCCACGAACTGGATGATCTCCCGGCCGTCGGTGGACCCGTCGGCGTCGATCATCACGATGATGTCGCCGGTGCAGGCGGCGAAACCGGCCGACAGCGCGTTGCCCTTACCCTTGCCGGTCTGGGTGATCACACGGACGTTGGGGCGCAGCCTCTTGGCGACGGCGATGGTGTCGTCCACCGAGTTGCCGTCGACCAGCACGATCTCGTCGATCCACTGCGGCAGCGTGGCGAAGACGTGCGGGAGGTTCTCCGCCTCGTTCATGGCGGGGACCACGACGCTGACGGTGGGGGAGATGGCCACGTGAGGAGTGATCGGGGTGAAACGCTCTATTGGTGGCATCGCCCGCAGTGGGGGCTTGGTGGTGTGCTTGACGATGTCGGGACTCATGAACTCTGTCCTTCCGGGTAAGCGGTCGTCATGGACGACGGACGGACGGACCCGGAGCCAGACGCGGCCTGAACGATCGGCGGCAATGGCAAATGCGCTGAGGGATGCATGGGAGGGTCCTGGCGGATGGTTTTCGGTGTGAGGGTGTTCGTGGGGGGCGCTTCGCGGGGAGCCGGCTCAGCCCACTCCCCATGGTTCCTTGACGACGGGAGCGGCTGATTGGTTCTGCGCGGAGGTGCGCATGCGGCCGAAACGTTTCAGCACCCGGTCGGCAAGACGATATAGGTGGGGACGGTCGGTGACGATGGTGCGGGCCTTGTTGACCGGGGCACGCCCCATCCAGTGGACGGCGGCCGCCGGGGAGGGGCGCGACACACGCCCCTCGGCGACGAACAGGTCACCGGTCTTCAGCCAGCCCTTGTACTCGCGGCCGCCCTTGCCCATGTCCACCTGGCGCAGGCCCGCGCCGGCCGCGTGCTCCGCCATGTAGAGGTGGTGCATGATGCCGGGGGAGTAGCGGGCGAACTCGATGTCGTAGGCCGGGAACCAGCCCACCAGGGTGTGCGCCGTGCGCAGGCCGAAATGGCCGGCGACGGGCGTGTCCCCGGCGTAGACCATGGTCAGCACTCCGGCGAAGGTCTCCGAGCGCTTCGAGTGCATCTCGTCGAGCAGCCGGACGATCCACGGCTGGGCGAAACGGTCCACCCGGCCTGTCCGCCGGTACTGGTCGGACTTCCAGTTCATCAGGGTGCGCAGGGTCTCGGGGTCGCCCGAGTCCCACTCGAAGCGGAGGTCGCCCTGCTCACGGCCGAGCTTGCGCTCCTTGTAGCGGACGGTCTTGTAGTTCTTGGGGGACTTCGCCCGGACCTGGTCGATGTAGGAGTCGAAACCGGCACTCAGGTCCATGACCGGCGCCGGCCGTACGTCCGACTGGTGGGCGGCGAACGTCGCCTGCCCGGCGACCAGGTGGTCGAAGTCGAAGACCGAGAGCTTGCAGGCGCGCAGCAGTGACCGGGCCCCCATCTCCAGATCGGGGCTTGAGATCAACCCGTGGCAGGTGGTGAGGAAGCCCCCCAGAGGCTTGCCGATCCCGAAACTGTGGCGCTCGTAGGGGAAGAATCCGACGATCTTGCCGCCGTCCTGGATCACGGCCACCCGGACGTAGTCGCGCAGACGGCCCATGGCCAGGGCGAACTCCACGGACAGAAAGGGATTGTCGAGGGACGGGTCCGCCCCCTGTAACTCCCGCCATCGGAGGATCTCGGACTCTCCGAGGTCACCCGGGCGAACAACGGCAACGTTCACCTTGACCTGGCCCCCTGTTCAGTCTGCAAGCTTCCGCTCCCCCGGTACAGCACGCGTAACACGTATATGAAGCCGCCGAGCACCGCGATCGTCGCCACCCCTGCGCGGGGCGACCACGCGTCAAAGGACAGCATGGCAACAGCAAGGAGAACGTTCACCACCAGACTTGCCGCCGCCCCGACCGATAGTGCCGCAAGAGGGTCACGATCACGCAACAGTCCTACCACCGCGGCCCCCGGCACCACCAAAAGGAACAGGGGGGTCAGCACGAGACGTAGCGGGGTGTTGATCCCGGCCAACGCGATCACGGCCCCCGTCACGCACGCGAGGGTGACCGCCCACTTGAGCACCCTGCGGTTGGTCGACATCTCCGCCTCTCCCGGTTCGGTAATGGGGTGGTCGATCGCTCTTTCATGCCATCAATCACTCCGCACGGACGTCAATGGCGACGTTTGGCCCCAGTCCATGGTTTACCGGATCGCAAAGAGAAGTAGCGGCATTATCCAGCGTGAGGCCAAAGGATCAAGCCTTCCCGGACGCCGGATCCACCGCTGTGAGGAGGGAGGACACCGGTGTCGAAGGCGGGTCCTCTGAGGCCCCGGAAGCCTGTGGTGCAGGGGTTTCCCACGATATCGCAGAATCGGTCCCGCCCTCGGCGGCCCCGGAGGGGACTCGCGGGAGACCGCGCTCGCCCACGTCGGTGACAGTGACCCAAATCACGCCTCCCGTTCCGGCGCCGGGCCGCCCCGTCCGGGATCGCCGGGACGCCCGCCGCACCGGGGGCGATCAGCAGTGAGGGGCGCAGATCCGGCGTTTCATGCCCTGCAGGAAGAACCTGCGGACCTCCAGGACGTCCTTGGCGATGTAGGCTTCGCCGCCGGTGGCCTTGGCCAGGGCGTCCATCTGACGCTTGCCCTTGGGGGCGTCGGGGCCGAAGGCGATGATCAGGATGCTGACCGGCTTCTCCGGGTTGTAGCTCTCCCGGAGTGTTTTCAGGATCTCCAGGTCGCCGATCCCTCCGTCGGGGTCGTCGTTGCCCGCGCCGTCGGTGAGGATCAGCACCGTGTTGATCTTGTCGCTCTGGTACTCCTCGGTCATCTGCCGGTAAGCGGCGGCGAGGGTGTCGTTGAGCCCGGTGTCCCCGGTCGCCTTGGCCCTGATCGTGGCCAGCCTCTGGTTGATCAGATCCCGGCGCAGGACGCCGTCCAGGTTCTCGGTCAGCGGGCCGACCGGGACCGTCTCCCGGTAGTCCAGGCCCTGCCGGTCGAGGTGCGTGGAGAACTCCCAGAACCCGATCTCGCTCTTGACCGGGAACAGCCTCATGCCCTCGACGGCGATCTTCGTGATCGCCTGCATCCTGGTCAGGCCGGTGCCGGGCACCGGGAGCGCCATGGTGCCCGAGACGTCCAGCAGCGTGACCAGCCTGGTGCCGAGGTTCAGTCGTGACCACGACTGGGACAGCCGCGCCACGGTGGCGGCGTCGGGCGTCTCCAGCGTCTTCGGGGCCTCGGCCTGGAAGCCGCCGGTGCCGGCGACCGCCGTGCCGCCCTGACCGTCCGGGGTGCGGAAACCCTCCGCCCGGAGGATCTTCCTGGCCGCCTCGGTGCCGAGCTCCTTCTGGAACGCCTCGGCGGCACCCCGGGCCGCGGTGTTCCGGGTGGTGATCACCATGGGGTAGTCGAGGTTCAGCGTGCCCTCGGCCGGATAGAGCGGCACGGCCGGGACCTTGGGCCTCCTGGCGGAGTTGAACGCCCAGACGGCCTGCTCCGAGGCGATGCCGACCGGGGCACGGGTCCCCTTGACGCCTAGGCTGGCCAGCAGCGCGTCCTGGTCGCGGGCGGTCGACCCGGACAGCGCCTTGAGCGCGCCGACCAGCTCCTCCTGGCCGATGCCCGAGGCGTTGGCCACCCCGGAGGCGGCCAGCAGCGCGCCGAGGCCGGCGGCGTTGAGCGAGGGGTCCAGCGCGAGCACGCGTACCTTGCGGCCCGGCCCGTCGACGTTGGCCACGTTCGCGGCACTGATCATGCCGACCCAGCTCGCCTCGCCCAGGTTCTTCCGCAGGCTCGGGATCACCGAGCCCGCGGCCACCATGACGATGGGGGAGTGGGCCGTCGACGGCCCCGGGGCGGGCACCTGCGGGTTCTTCGCCCGCAGGCCGGTCACCCAGAGCGACGAGTCCGGGATCCACGCGTCCATCGCGCCGACCCTGCCGCCGCTGCCCGCCAGCCCGGAGGCCACCGTCGCCGAGACGCCCTTGGTCACCGTGACGACGGCGCACCCGTCGCCGACCCGGTGACCGGCCTTGTTGAAGCCCTGCGCGATCCGGGACACGGCGGGCTGGATGTCGGGTGAGGCGGTGACGCGCAGGGCGACCCGGTCCCCGGAGCATCCGCGGTCCCGGCTGACGATCGCGAAGGCGGCGACGCCGAGCAGCACCGCGAGGGCGACGGATCCCACCAGCGGGGCCAGCAACCGGCCGGGGCCGCCACGGCGCCGCCGGGTCGGCGCCCTGTGGGAGTTGTAGTCGTCGTCGAGCTCATCCGTCCGGTGACGTCCGCCCACGGTGCCCTCTTCGGTGTCGATGTCCTGGAGCTAGCGGGTCACCTTACCGGGAGGTTCTCCGCAATATTCACAGAACCGTACTGTTGCCCCTTATCCCAGCAAAACGCCCTTCTTGTCGTAGGTGGCACCGTACGAGACCCCGTCAGTGGTGGCAGGAGTGTCCGTGCCAGGCTTCGCGGCCCTCCCGTACGGCCGCCGCGGCCAGCAGCACCGCCATGGCCGGATCGGCCCACCACCACCCGATGCCGTTCAGGGCGATCCCTGCCAGCACGCCCGCGGCGAGCAGCGCGCAGAGCAGGTTCTGGGTGCCCTCGCCCGACGTCGCCGCCGAGTCCAGCCGGGCGCCCAGCCGCCGCTTGGCCAGGCCCAGGATCGGCATGCCGGCCAGGCTGACCGCCGTCACCGCCACCCCCAGCGCGCTGGGGACGGCCCGATGCCCCGCCTGCAGGTCATAGGCCACATGGAGCACCAGATAGGGGGCGAGGAGCCAGAAACTGACCGCCACCGCCCTGCGGGCCTTCCCCTCGGCGTCCCGCGAGAGGGTCCGCGACCCGGTGAACCGCCAGACCACGATGAGGCTCGCCAGCGCCTCCACCAGCGCCGAGCTGCCCCAGCCGATCAGCGCGACCGAGTGCGACCCCAGCCCGGCGGCGAGGCCGAGCGCGCTCTCGGCGCCCAGCCAGGCCAGCGTGACCAGGGAGAGCGTCCGGGCCCTGCGGGCGTCGCACAGCCACTCGTCGTTCGCCGGTCGCGCCAGCACGCTCTGGTCGGTCACGGTGACCCCCCGATACCTAAATATCAACCCTCCGTAACATACACGTCACTCCATGTGGTGTTGGTGTGAAGCTCTCGACGGAGATCGCGACGGCGTAGTCTCCCCGGGAAACGAGTCAGCAGATTCCCGGGTTCTTGTTCTCGGGTCCTTGGGGGAAATCCGTGCCGTTCACGCCCAGCCATGTCGCCGCCGTGCTGCCGCTGATCTCGTCGGCCCGGACGCGCCGGATTCTGGACCCCTGGGCACTGGCCCTCGGTGCGATGGTGCCGGACCTGCCGATCTTCCTGCCCTTCCTGCCGGACTACATGAGCTGGCACTCCCTCCGCGGCGTCTTCACGATCGACCCGCTCGCCGTCGTCGTGCTGCTGACCGTCTTCCACGGCCTGCTCCGCGAACCGCTGACCGCGCTGCTGCCCCCCGGGCTGGTGGGCCGGGCCGCCTCACTGGCCCCCCGGGCGTACGGCGTGCGGCAGCTGCCCGCGGTGATCGCGGGCGGCGTCGTCGGCGCCTTCACCCACAAGCTGTGGGACTCCTTCACCCATGTCTACAGCCAGGACATCTGGGGCTGGGAGTGGCTGGCGGCCCCGGCCGTCGGCCCGCTGCCGACCTTCCGGGTGCTGCAGTACCTCTCCACCGTGGTGGGCCTGGCCGTGGTGGCCTGGTGGGCCTGGCGCGGGCTGTCCCGGATGGAACCGGTGACCCCGCCCCAGCGGCTGATCCTCCCCACCCCGGTACGGCGCGGCGTGATCCTGGCGGCGGCCATCGCCACCCTGATGGGCGCGGCGGTCTGGCCGAGGATCTATCCGGCCTTCGGCAGAGTCGAGACCCTCACCAGGATGGGAGCCGGGGTGGTGGTCGGCTGCTGCCTCCTGCTGCTCCTGTACGCGGTGATGTGGCAGCTCAGGCGGGTCATGGCAGTATTCGAAGGTGCCTAACACCTCAGACTCCCCCCTGGCCGACTACACCGGCCTGCGCGACGTCGAGCTGCGCAAGAGCCTGGAGGCCGAGCACGGCCTCTTCATCGCCGAGGGGGAGAAGGTGATCCGCCGGGCCGTCGCCGCCGGTTACCCGGTGCGTTCGGTGCTGCTGACCCGCCGCTGGACCGACTCCCTCGCCGACCTGCTCGACGGGCTCGGCGACCGGGTCCACGTGGTGGACGACGACGCCATGGAGGCGATCGCCGGGTTCCCGGTGCACCGGGGCGCCCTGGCCGCGATGGAACGCCGGGAACTGCCCGCCGTCACCGAGATCCTGAACGGCGCCACCACTTTCGGAGCCGCCTGCGGAGACGCTCTCGGGGCCGCTTCCCGCGCTGCCTCCGGAGCCGTGCCGGAAGACCTCTCCGGGGGCGCCGGCCGAGGCCCCCGCCGCGTCCTGGTGCTGGAGGACCTCGTCGACCACGGCAACGTCGGCGCGATCTTCCGCTGTGCCGCCGCCCTGGGCGTCGGCGCCGTGGTCCTCTCGCCCCGCTGCGCCGACCCGCTCTACCGCAGGTCGGTGAAGGTCTCCATGGGGGCGGTCTTCGCCATCCCGTACGCCCGGATGACCAACTGGTACGACGGCCTGGCGGAACTCCGTACGGCGGGTTTCCAGACGCTGGCCCTCACCCCCGACCAGTCCGTCACCCCCATGGACGGGGTCGCCATGGCCGGCCGGGTCGCCCTCCTGCTCGGCTCGGAGGGCGACGGCCTCTCCTCCCGCTGGCTGCACGAGGCCGACGAGCCGGTGTGCATCCCGATGAGCCCGGCCGCCATGGGCCTGGGCGTCGACTCCCTCAACGTCGTGGCCGCCGCGGCCATCGCCTGCCACGCCCTGATGCGCGAAACAGCCGTCCCTGCGCCCGCGCGGCGGCCCTGACCCCACCCCGATCGGCCCCCGTCGCGCGCCATCCGATCACGGACGCCTCCGGACACCGGGGCGGTGCCGCGCGGCGGCCCGCGCTAGAGGTCGTCGACGGGGTCCTGGGTGCCGGAGATCTGATCGCCCGCCCAGTTGAGAAGCCGGTTGGCGGTCCGGAAGCGGCGGTCGGACTTGGCGTCGCCGAGGATCACGCCGATGAGCCGGTGGCCGTCGCGGTCGGCGGCGAACGACAGGCAGTAGCCGGCCGCCCGGGTGTAGCCGGTCTTGAGGCCCAGCGCGCCGGGGGTCTTGCCGATCAGCTTGTTGGTGTTGGTCCAGGTGTGGGCGCGGTGCGTCTTCGAGACGGGCATGGTGTGGCGCCGGGTGGAGGCGATGGTCAGCAGTGCCGGGTCGCGGAGCGCGATCTCGGCCAGTCTCGCCTGGTCCCGGGCGGTGGAGTGGCCGCCGCCCGGCTTGGGCAGCCCGTCGGGGTTGGTGTAGCGGGTGCCGGTCAGGCCCAGTGAGCGGCCCGCGGCGTTCATCTTGGCCACGAACCCGGCCTGGCCCGGCCCGTAGACGCGGGCCAGCGCGTGGGAGGCGTCGGCCCCCGAGGGGAGCATCACCCCGTAGAGCAGGTCCCTGACGGTCAGCCGCTCTCCGGCGCGGAGCGAGGCGCCGGTCGCGCCGTTCGTCGCCGCGTGCCGTACGTCGGCGGCGTTGATCGTGACGATGTCGTTCAGCCCGGCCTCGCGGAGCACGACGTACGCCGTCATGACCTTGGTCAGGCTGGCCACCGGCATCCGCCTGGTCGCCTCCTTGCTCAGCTGGATCGTTCCCGTGGTGGCGTCGTAGAGGTAGGCCGCCCGCGCCACCACCGCCGGAGCGGCCGGAGCGGCGCGGTGCGCGACCCTCGGGCCGGGGCCGGCGGGCCGCTGGGCATGGGCGGGCGTGGCGAACCCACCGGCCAGGGCGGTCAGGGCGGCGCAGATGATGAGGCGGATTCCCCCGGTTCGCATGTGCAGCATGCTGGCAGAAGGGACCGTCATTTTGCGGATCTTGGTGTTTTGGCGATGAAAACGTTGACGTCCATGTCGTAACACTGAGATCGGCGACATATGCCATCCGCGGACCATCGGTCGCGGGCGGAGGGCGAGGAGGTCAGACGGGGGTGAGTTCGTCCGGTGCGCGCCGTGGGGACCTGTGCCGCCGCCAGCGGACGAAACCGGCGATCGCCGTGATCGCCACGGCGACGGCGCCCACCGCCAGCAGCGGCGACTCGGCGGCCAGCCTCAGCCAGCCCCAGATCACCGAGTACAGGCCGAAGGAGGTCACCGGCACCCACGTCAGGCAGCCCAGCGCGCTGGCCACCGTGTACCAGGGGTAGGAGACCCGCAGCACCCCCGCCACCCAGGGCAGCGTGTGGCGCAGGCCGGGCACCCAGAAGCAGCCGTAGACGGCGAGCGCCCCCCACCTGCCGACTGCCGTCTCGACCTTGCGGATGCCCTCCGGGCTGATCTTCCTGCCCACCCGGGAGGAGTAGAGACGGGGGCCGAGCGTGCGGCCGACCCAGTAGTAGCACTGGAAGGCGCCGAACAGGCCGACTCCGCCGATGAGCACCCAGAGCCACAGTGGCATGCCCAGAACGGATGCCGAAGTGGGATCGGGGATGCCTGCCGCAAGAAGTCGCACTGTGAAACATCACCGCCACGGTAGCTCTCTTCACCGTACCAGATCTTAGGACAGGCTTACCTGACCATACCCGGCGGAGTCCCCCTAAGCGGAATGCGGCAGAGCCTCTGCAACCGGACGTCAAGCAGAGATCAACCCTTCTGCCGTACCTATGTAGATAACGGAAAGGGAGGAACCCGTCATGAGTCCGCGGAGCAGCGTGGTGCCGATAGTGGCCAGCGGAACGGCGAGCGTCGTGAAACTGCTGGTGGCCACGCTCGCCTTCACCGGCGCCTACATGGGGGTGGAGGCGTCCCAGGGGGCCTCTGCCGGAGCGCGGGCGGGCATCACGGCGGACACGCCCGCGACGGCGGGTACCACCGCGGGCATGGCCGAGGACACCGTCGCGCCCCCCTGGACGGCCGCCGGCGCACCGGAACGGACCGTGGTGCTGTCCTACGCCTCGGCGGAGATCAGCACGGTCGCCGCCGGCACGGTCACGGTCATCCCGCTCCCCGCGCCCGAGCCGTGTGACCGGCCGTACCGGGTCCAGAGCGTGGTCGACAACCCGCACCCCGACGGGGTCGTCTCCTACGACTGGCGCCTGCAGCGCTGGAGCAGGGACACCCGCGCCTGGCGGACCTACCTGAGCGGGAACTCCGGCTTCACCGGCGGGAGCCAGGTCGTCGAGTGGCGGCCGCACGTGGTCGGCAACCCCGGCTGGTACCGAGTCACCCTCTCGATCTCCGGTGCCCCGGCCCTGCGCAGCGCCAAGTTCCTCGTCAGTTGCTGAGCGAGCGCTGCGCCGCCTCGACCCAGCGGGTCACCCCGACCCGCTGAGCCACCGCGAGGGCTTTTTCGTAGTGGGGTCTCACCGCGTCCGAGAAGCCGAGTCGCAGCGCCAGGTCACCGAGGGTCAGCGCGACCGGCCAGAGCGCCACCACGCCGGTGCCGGCCCCCGCGATCCGCTCGGAGAACGGCTTCAGCGTGTCGTAGGCCTCGATCATCCGCTCCCTGTCGTCCAGCAGCATGCCGGCCAGCGCCCGCCAGATCATCGCCAGCTCGTAGAGGAAGTCGGGGCGCACCGGGGTCTTCACCGCGATGACCGCCCGCGCGTCACGGGTGTGCCCGGCCGAGGCCAGGGCCACCGCGTAGGCGTCGAGGGTCCACTTGGCCCCGCGCTGGTGGGCCTCGGCCAGCGGCTCCACCATCTCCGCGGCCCGGCCGTTGACCAGGTGCAGGCAGAACGCGGTGATCAGCGGCAGGTCCTGGCGGCCTTCGAGCATGCCGGCGCGGGCGGTCAGCCGGGCGGCGTCGCGGTAGGCGCGCTCCGCGCCGCTGAAGTCACCCGCGATCATCAGGCGCTGTCCGGCGTACCAGGCGCCGACCGCGGCCGGTGCCGGCAGGCCGTATCGCCTGGCGAGCCGCTCGGCGGCGGCCACGTGCGCGTCGGCGTCGGCGAACGCGCCGGAGGCCGCGGCGCACTCCATCAGCACCAGATGCGCCAGGGCCTGGACCGACACCTGGCCGGTCGCCTCGCCGACCTCCAGCAGCTCCCGGCCGATGACCTCCCGCTCGCCGACGGGGGTGATGCCGTAGGACTGGCGTAGCCGCCCGCTCAGCGCGGTCGCCAGCAGCGCGGGGTCACCGCTCCGCCGGGCCAGCTCCTCGGCCTCCAGCGACGCCTGCTCGCCCCGGGGGGTGGCCGAGCCCTCCAGCTCCAGCGCGAGCGTGGCCAGCAGGCTCGCCCGCAGAGACTGTTCGGCGGCGGGCAGCTCGACCAGCGCCTGCTCGGCGACGTCGACGATCTCCCACGCGGTGCGGGTGAAGTCGCGGGCCATGCCCTTGTGCGGCACGGCCAGGGAGGCCGCGACCCGCGCCGTGAGCTCCAGGTTGCCCAGCGGCAGGGCCGCGTCCATCGCCTCGCGCCGCCGCCTGCGGGCCGCGGCCATGTCCCCGCACAGGGCCAGCGCCTTGATGAGGTTCAGGGTCAGCAGCAGGCGGTCGCGGGTGCTGTCGGGGGTGTGGGCGATGCCGGACCGGTCGAAGGCGGCGATGGCCTTCTCCCACAGCGAGGCGGCCTCACGGTGGGCGAAGCGGCGCTCGGCCTGTTCGGCGGCGAGCCCGGCGTAGTGCACCGCCTTGATGGCCGTCTCGGTGGTGCCGGCCGCGTCGTAGTGGTGGGCGAGCGCGGCCACGTCGCCGGGGGTCCTGTGCTCGATCACCGCGGCCACCGAGGCGTGCAGCCGGGAGCGGCGCAGCCGGGAGGCGTCGGAGTAGACGGTGTCGCGGACCAGGTCGTGGTCGAAGCGGAGCATGCCGGGGCCCGGCTCGGTGACCAGCCCGGCGAGCAGCGCGGCCTCCACCGCGTCGACCACGGCGTCCTCGTCACCCGTCACGTCCACCAGCACGTCCACGTCGACGTCACGGCCGATCACAGCGGCCTGCAGCAGGATCTGCTGGGCCGCCGAGGGCAGCCGGGAGATGCGCCGCCGCAGCACGTCGCGGACACCGGAGGGCACCCCGGAGATCACCTCGGCGGCCGTGGCGCGGTCGCTCACCGCCTCGGCGTCGAGCAGGCGCACGGTCTCGCGGACGAAGAAGGGGTTGCCGCCGGTCCGCTCGGCGATGCTGTTGACCGCGTCCTCGTCCACCTCGCGCACGCAGGTCGCCCGGACCAGCTCGGCCACCGCCTTGGGGTCCAGGCCGGTGAGCCCCACCCGGACGGGGCCCAGCCGGGCGAGCGCGGCGAGCACCTCGGCCTGCTGGTCGCTCAGCTCGCTGTCTCGGCAGGTCACCACCAGCAGCACCCGGCTGGTGGCCAGCAGGCTCGGCAGCGCGCGCAGCAGCGCGAGGGTCTGGTCGTCGGCCCAGTGCAGATCCTCCAGCGTCAGCAGGATCGGCGTCTCCTTGGCGACGGCGGCGAGGTAGCCGCCCACCGCCCGGTGCAGCCGGAAGCCGCCGGAGACCTGGTCCTCGTCGGGCTCGGGGGCCGCGTCGTCCAGCAGGGGCGCCAGCAGGTGGGCGTACTCGCCGGGACCGGCGGCGTTCACCAGCGTGCGCAGGATCTCCACCCACGCCCAGCCGGGAGGGGTGGCGCTGCTGTCGGGGCAGGCGCCGGAGGAGATGCCCCAGCCGTCGTCGGAGAGCCGCCTGGTCAGCTGGCGGACCAGCGTGGTCTTGCCGGCGCCCGCGTCGCCGCCGACCACCGCGACGGTGAAGCGGCCGGTCCTGGCGGCGGCGGTGACCAGCCGGCTCAGCTCGGCGTCCCGGCCGACGAACGGCTCGGGCTCCAGCGGCGGCAGCTCCATCGGGGCCAGCGCGGGCCGGGGCGGCCAGGTGTCGGCGGGCATCGCGGGGCGCGGCCGCCCTGGCGGGGTGGCGAGCTGCAGGCCGGGGTCCTGGGCCAGGATGTCCGACTCCAGCTTGCGCAGCGCCGGTCCCGGGTCGATGCCCAGCTCGTCGGCGAGGATCGCGCGGGCCCGGCGCAGCGCGGCCAGCGCCTCGCCCTGCCGCCCGCACCGGTACTGGCCGAGGGCGAGCAGCCGCCAGCCCTCCTCGCGGAGCGGCTGCTCGGTGGTCAGCGCCTCCAGGTCCGGTACGGCCTCGGCGGGCATGCCCAGGCGCAGGCCGCTGTCGGCGTGCCGCTCGCGGGCCACCAGGCGCAGCTCGGTCAGCCGGTTCACCTCGGCCTCGGCCCACGGCTGGTCGGCGAAGTCGGAGTACGGCGTGCCGCGCCACAGCCCGAGGGCCTTCTCCAGCCGGGCCCGTGCCGAGGCGGGGTCGTCGCTCTCCAGGTGCTCTCCGGCCGTGCGGACCAGTGTCTCGAAGCGCAGCGCGTCCACCTGGTCGGCGGCGACCCGCAGCGCGTAGCCGGAGGCGACGGTCACCAGCAGTCTGTTGGGGCCTCCGCGCGGGCGGCCGGGTTCGAGGACCCGGCGCAGACGGGAGATGTAGACCTGCAGACCGGACTGCGCGCTCTTGGCCGCGTCGTCGTCCCACAGGTCGTAGAGGAGTGAGTCGACAGGCACGACCTGCCCGCGTGCGACCAGCAGCCGGGCGAGGACGGCACGCTGCCGCAACCCGCCCAGGTCAAGCTCGTCATCACCGGAGTGTGCCTCGACCGGACCGAGAACCCGGAACGCCACCATGTCAGCCGCCACGCTATGCGGGCTTTCGAATCGCGCACAAGGTCTTTCCCAATCTAGCGGCCGATCGGCTCCTTCGCGGGGGCCCGGACGGTGTTGTCGCGCCGGCGCAGAAGCGCCCACGCGCCGAGCGCCAGGCCGCCGAAGGGGATTTCGACAGTGTAGGTCCAGAAGCCGAAAAGCAGTGCAGCGGCCGTCGCGGAGTCGAGCGGCGCACCGAAGAAGACCAGCGCGCCGACCGTCCCCGCCTCCATGATCCCGGTTCCGCTCGGGGTCACCACGGCGGTGGTCAGCACCCTGGACAGGGCGAAAACGGCGATCGACTGCGCCGGCCCGGGGTAGGCGCCGGTCGCCTTCAGGCAGCAGACCAGGATCAGCCACTGGAGCCCGAGAAAGAAGATCATGCCCAGGGTCAGACCGGGCCAGCGATGCCTCACCACCTCGGAGGTGTCGGCGCGCAGCCTCTCCAGCGCCCCGGAGAGGGCGTGCTCGCCGGGACGGCTCCGGTGGGGGAGCAGCCGCGTGGCGGCGTCGAGGGCGCGGCCGAGCACGGCGGCGGCGCGGTCCCAGTAGAGGGCGGTGGTCACCAGGGCGACCAGGGCGAGGATGGACAGCGTGCCCACCCAGCCGGCCTTGGCCACGGCCGGGCTGAGCCGCTCCCCGCTGACCAGCAGCGCCAGGATGCCGGCCGCGGGCAGCAGGAAGCGGAACAGGGTGTTCCAGATGCCGCTGGCCAGCGTCGACACCACGACGGCCCGGAGCTGGAAGCCCCAGCCCTTGGTCATCGCGATCGTCATCGCCACCCCGGCCGCGCCGCCGAACGGCAGCAGGTTGCTCACCGCGCTGCCCGCCGCGTTCAGCGTCAGAGCCTGCGGATGGGTGAGACCGGGCAGTGAGGCGGTCAGCACGAACGTGTAGGCGAGCAGGCTGGCCAGCCAGACGACGGCCATCAGCGCGACCGTCTGCCAGTTCAGGCGGGCGAACTGGGCGCCGATCTGTGACCACGAGACGTGCTTGCCGGTCAGTGCCTCCACGATCTGCGGCAGGAACCGCACGAGCGTGGCGGCCAGCGCCAGCGACGCGATCGACAGTCCGATCTGGACCCATTTGTTCTTCATGTAACCCCCCAGACCAAGTGTGCCGGTCCGGAGCTCATCCTTGGGGAGGAACTTCGAACGGATGCCTCAGCCGGGTGCCGGGCGGCAGGCCGCGCCTGACGTACCACTCGGTACCGAAGACGAGACGGTAGAGCGGCCGCGGGACCTTGAGCATCACCCCCAGCGTGCGGGTGTCCGCCCCGGTGGCCTGGGAGGCGTGCGCGGCCATGCTCGCCCGTTTCCGCCGGGTGAAACGCCGTACGTTCACCCGGTGGGTGATCTCCTCACCGGGGGAGTAGGCCCGCTCGAAGGCGCGGACGTCCAGCTGGGGATAGAACCCGCGGATCAGCCGGAGCCCCCTGAGCAGCGGGTCGCGGTTGACCGTGGCCTCCAGCACGATCGGGGTGCCCGCGATCTCGGCCGCCCGGCCGCCGACCCGGTGCACCTGGACGTGGTCGGGGTGGCCGTAGCCTCCGGCGGGATCGTAGGTGGTCAGCAGGCCGGCGGCCTCCTCGGTGAGGATCGCGGCGAGGCGCCGGGCGGCCTCCTCGGCGTCGGCGTCGATGAACGCGTTCTCCGGCCGGTCCTCGGCGACCCCGCCGCCGGGGGCCAGCCCGGAGTCGCCGTAGCCGAGGTTGACCACCCGGGCGCAGCCGAGCGCCGCGGCCGACCGGTACAGCTCGGTGATCCGTGCGGCGCCCAGCGCCTCACCGGGCTCCAGGTCGGCCTGGCCGCGCTCTCCCGAGGTGGCGACCACGAGCACCACCCGGTGCCCCTCGGCGGCGAGCATCGCCATGGTGCCCGCGGTCAGCAGGGACTCGTCGTCGGGATGGGCGTGGAAGAACACAGCGGTCTTGACGGTCTTGATCGCCTTCACTCCGTTCGCGTGTCTCGGGCCGCCCGGACGGCCCTCGTCACGGCGAGATCCGCGGGACGGGGTCCGGCGGGCACGCAGGCATGATCTCACGCGGGGCTACGCTGGCACGGTGAGGATCCTCCACGTCAGTGACTGTTACCTGCCGCGCCTCGGCGGGATCGAGGTGCAGGTGGCCGATCTGATCCGGATGCAGCGCCAGGCCGGGCACACTGCCGAGGTGGCGACGGCCACCCCCGGGGAGCCCCTGCCCGGCGTGTATCGGATCGTGGCGAAAATCCCCTTCGACCTGCCCGTTCACCCGTTCGGGACCGGCCATCTGCTGCGGCTGATGGCGGTGCGCCGCCCCGACGTGGTGCACGTTCACACGGGCGCCGTCTCGCCGTTCGCCTGGATGGGCGTCCGCGCCGCCGTCCGCGCGGGGCTGCCCGCCGTGGTGACCGTGCACAGCATGTGGGACCCGGTCACCCGCGGGGTCTACCGGGCGCTGCGGCTGC
The DNA here is from genome assembly GCF_040614315.1 of Streptosporangium sp. NPDC006007. NCBI lineage: Bacteria > Bacillati > Actinomycetota > Actinomycetes > Streptosporangiales > Streptosporangiaceae > Streptosporangium > Streptosporangium sp. NPDC006007. The sequence continues at coordinate 257,652 of NZ_JBEXUG010000004.1, forward strand.
TGGCGGAGTGGCATCGCTGGGGGCTGGTGGGCACCGCGGTGAGCGAGGCCGCGGCCCGGCCGATCCGCGCCGTGGCCGGGCGCGAGGTGCCGGTGCACGTGGTCTCCAACGGCCTCGACGTCTCCGGCTGGCGTGCCCCGGAGCCGGTACGGCACGAGCCCGGTGGCGCGGTCCACGTCGTCGCCGTGGGACGGCTCGCCCCCCGCAAGCAGCCGGTCCGGCTGCTCAGACTGCTGAAGGAGGCCCGCGCCCAGGTGCCGAAGGAGATCGTGATGCGGGCCACCGTGGTCGGTGACGGCCCGGCGCGCTCCCAGATGGAACGCTATCTGCGGGCCAACGGGATGAGCGGCTGGGTCTCGCTGCCCGGCCGCTACAGCCGCGACCGGATCCGCGAACTGCTGGCCTCGGCGGACGTGTTCGTCGCCCCGGCCCCTCGGGAGTCCTTCGGGCTGGCGGCGCTGGAGGCCAGGTCCGCGGGGGTGCCGGTGGTCGCGCGGGCCCAGAGCGGGGTGGCCGACTTCGTCCGTCCCGGCAGGGAGGGCCTGCTCGGCAAGAGCTTCGACGGCCTGGTCGCGGCGGTGGCCAGGCTGGTCGGCGACCACGAGCTGCGCGCGTCGATCGCGGCGCACAACCGTGAGACCGAGCCCGTCCGCAGCTCCTGGCCGGCGGTGCTGGAGGGCTTCGAGCGGTGCTACGAGGAGGCCCGCGTCCTCAGAGGCTGACCGGTACGGACGGGCGGAACGTGTCCGGAGTCCACGCCGGGGATCACCGGCCTGGACGGGGAGACGGGCCGGAGTTCGCGCCGGGGCCGGGCGGAGGAGGGTGGCCCGCACGGGCCGGAGAACGGCGAACGCCCCCGTCGGACGGCCGGCGGAGGCGTTCGAGTCGGTCGTACGGCCGCCGCGCCGCGCTGCCCCCCGCAGGCGGAGCGGCGGCCGTACCGGGAGTGCCCCTTCTCCCCGAAGGGGCACGGGCTCATCAGGAGCAGGAGGTGCTGATCGCCGTCTGGAGATCCTGCGACTTCTTGGTCATGTCGCCCACCGCGGTCCCGATGGCGGCCGGGTCGCTCGCGTCGATCTTCAGCTTGCCCCACGAGGTGGAGAAGTCGTTGAGCGCGGTGGCGAGGTCGCCCTCGGCCTTGCCGGCCAGAGCCTTCAGGTCGGCGGAGAACTTCTGGTTCGCCTCGTTGAACTTGGCGATGTCGGTGCCGATCGCGGCCACGTTGCCGGCGTAGCCGGTGACGAGCTGTCCCACCTCGGCGCAGGCCGCGGTGTTGCCGGATCCCCCGCAGGCGGCGGTCAGGGAGAGGAGTACGGCTCCCGCGACGGTGGCGGCGGTGCGGCGGGAGGAGAGGGCGGAGAACATTTATACCTTTCGTGGCATCTCGTGACAGGTGGGACAGTAGGTGGATCTCCTTGCGGATCACTTTCATGACGCTTACAGGAGGGACTCCTGTTACGCAGGGTGATTTCGAGTCGCCCTTGGGTAAGAGGGCGGCATGGCCGAGGCGACGATCGAACCCGATTCTGCCCAGCACTCGCTCAAGCGGGTGATCGGGCGCAAGGTGCTGCTGCTGTTCGTGGTGGGAGACATTCTGGGCGCGGGAATCTACGCCCTGGTCGGAAAGGCGGCCGGATACGTCGGTGGCGCGCTCTGGCTGCCGTTCCTTGTCGCCTTCGTGCTGGCCACGCTGACCGCGACGGCCTACGCCGAGCTCGTCGGGAAGTATCCTCGGGCCGCCGGCGCCGCGCTGTACGCCAACAAGGCGTTCAACATCCCCTTCGTGACCTTCATCGTGGCCTTCGCGGTGCTGATGAGCGGGATCACCTCGGCGAGCGCCGCGGCCCTGGCGTTCGGCGGCAGATACCTGAACGAGTTCGTCTCACTGCCGGCGATCGTCGGCGCGTTCGCCTTCCTGGGCCTGGTGGCGCTGGTGAACCTCGCCGGGATCTCCGAGTCCGTCAAGGTCAACGTGGTCCTGACGGTCATCGAGGCGTTCGGCCTGCTGGTCATCATCGCGATCGGCGTCTACGCGCTGCTCTCCGGCGACGGCCATCCCGCCCGCGCCCTGGAGTTCCATCCGGCCAACGGCGCGTTCCTCGGCGTCCTCGGCGGCACCGCGCTCGCCTTCTACGCGCTGATCGGCTTCGAGGACTCGGTGAACCTCGCGGAGGAGTCCAGGAATCCGCAGCGTGACTATCCCCGCGCGCTCTTCGGCGGCCTGGCCCTGGCCTCGGTGATCTACCTGGCGGTCGCGTTCACCGCGACCACGCTGGTGGACACCAAGACGCTGATGACCTCGACCGGCCCGCTCCTGGAGGTCGTCAAGGTGGCGGGTCTCGCGTTCCCGCCCAAGCTGTTCGCGCTCATCGCGCTGCTCGCGGTGGGCAACACCGCGCTGATCAACATGATGATGGCCTCCCGGCTGGTGTACGGCATGGCGCGGGAGGGGATCGTGCCCAAGGTCTTCGCCACGGTCCACGCGACCAGGGCCACCCCGTGGGCGGCCATCCTCTTCACCGTGGTGATCGCGGCCGTGCTGGTCGCCACCGGCGACGTGGGCAACCTGGCCGACACGACGGTGCTTCTGCTGCTGATGGTGTTCACACTGGTCAACGTCGCGGTCCTGGTCCTGCGCGGGGACCCCGTGGAGCACGACCACTATCGGGCGCCGAGTTGGATGCCCGCGCTCGGCGCGGTGGTCTGCCTCGTGCTGACGCTGCCCGTCACCGGACGCGGCGGAGACGTCTACGTCCGTGCCGGCGTCCTGATCGCGGTCGGTGTGCTGCTGTGGTTCGTCAACAGGATGTTCCTGTCAGAACGGGAGCGCTCGTCCTGAAGGCGTGCGCAGGTCGAGAGAGGTCGGCCGGCGCGGCGGACGAGGTTTATGAGTAATAATGATCCGTTTCATATCAGGCTTCCGTTTTTTGGGGTTTGGGAGAGACTACGTCAACCAACCGGCATGTTGGAACACCTCACCATGGCCAAACCGGAACTCTTTACATAAGTCGCGGGGGTTCTCCCGGTCTCCCCATACGAGAGCGCGGGGCGGAACGGCCCGGCCGCCTCCCGCAGCCCCTGACCGCCGCTCTCCGCGCGACCCGGGCGGGGAGGGGGGGACCCACCCGCGTGTCCTCCGTCGTACAGCGAGGAGGCGTCCTGAGGGAACGGCGGGGGCGTCCTGAAAAGGATGCCCGGTGGGGCCGCGCTGCCCGGAGTTCCCTTCTCCGCCGGACCCGCCTATCTCATATGAGACAGTTAGCACGGCCGGGAGAGGTCTGGTACAGAAGGTTGATCATGTTCGTGGGAAACGAGCCGGAGTCGAGTTTCACCGCCACGTCCGGACTGCACGGCACGACACTCGTGGTGCGGGCGAGCGGAGAGCTGGATCATTACCACACCCCGATCCTGCGGGCGGAGCTCGACAGGGCCTGGAGGGTTCTTCAGTCGCCGACCCTGATCATCGACCTCTCGGCTCTCACCTTCTGCGACTCCTCCGGCATAGGCGAGCTGCTCCAGGCGCGGCACCGGGGCCATCTCACGGAGGTCCGGCTCATGCTCACCGGCATCCAGGGAAACCTGGCCCGACGGCTCAACCTCGCCGGCCTGACCCAGGTGTTCGAGGTCTTCCCCTCCGTCGCCGAGGCCCTGGAAGCCGCCTGACGCGGTGACGGCGCGTGCCCGCGCCGGGGATCCCCCCGGCCGATCGGGGCACCCGCGCGGCGCGTGCCGGCCGGCGGCACACCCCCGTGTGCCTTCAGGCGGTCGCGGGTTCCCGCCGGGCCGCGACGGGCTCGGCCGTACGGCGGACGCGCTCGCGCAGGATGGTCCGCAGCACCCGCAGACCGTCCCGTACCGCGTGCAGGTTGCTGACCCCGTGGATGCGGCTGCGCTCGTGGCTGGGCACCTCCCGGATCACCAGGCCGGCCCGGGCCGCGCGGATGTTCATCAGCGTCTCGATCTCGAAGCCGTCGCAGTCGAGGGCGAGGGCGTCGAGGTGACGGGCCCAGAACGCGTTGTAGCCGTAGCAGAGATCGGTGTAGCGCGTGCCGTACAGCCGGTTGGTGGCCAGTGTGAGCAGCCGGTTGCCGAGTGACCGGAGCGGGCTGATGTCGTCCGACCCCCCTCCGGCGGCGTAGCGCGAGCCCTTGGCGAAGTCGGCGCCCTCGACCAGCGCGGTCACGAAGGAGGCGATCTCCCGGCCGTCGGTGGACCCGTCGGCGTCGATCATGACGATGACGTCGCCGGTGGCGGCGGCGAAACCCTCGATGAGGGCGTTGCCCTTACCCCGGCGGCTCTGGGTGACGACGCGCAGGCCGGGCCTGAGCGCCCTGGCGACCGCGACCGTGTCGTCGGTGGAGTTGCCGTCGACGAGGACGACCTCGTCGATCCAGCCGGGCAGGGTCGCGAAGACGTGCGGCAGGTTGGCCGCCTCGTTCATGGCGGGAACAACCACGCTGACACTGGCGGCGAAGGGAGCGCTGTTCTTCATGGGGGCAGGATGACCCCGTGCCCCTGCAGATGGCTTGACGTCCTCTTGAAACGGCCGCGTCTTGCCGCTTTGACCTGCCATTACGCGTGTCAGGCAGGTCACGGCGGGACGGTCTCCCTCTGAGGCCGTCCCGCCGGAGGCCGTGCCGGCTGCCGGAGGACCCCCGGCCGGAAAGCCCTCGGCCGTGGTAGGTCGCCTCGGCCGTAGCAAACCACGCTGGCCGGTGTAAATCACACCAATCATCGGAAACTGCGCCAGTCGCCGAAAACCGCCCTGAGTCGAAGTTCTGGGCCTAAAAGGGAAGTGCCTTGCCCGACGGAGTGCGGAGGTCGAGCGGCATCGGCTCACGTGGGGGACGCGGGCGCTGGATGACGTGGATTTTTTTCACGGTTCCGCTCCTTTCTGGGCTTGATCACCGAGTGGTACCCATGTGGAGGCCAAGAATCACCTATCTGCGTATCACGTGAAGCACACCGGCCACCCGTTCCGCGGCCGTGGCGACGTCTTCGGCGCCCGATACGGGTCGGCCCAGGACAGCCGGAACCACCACTCGCCGTCCTCCTCGTGGGCGGCCGGGACGTCCTCGGTCATGGTCGGTGCCATCGGGTCGACGACGTGCGGACGTGGATGGAGTGCCCGCGACGATCGTCGCGGTGGCGCTCCAGCTCGTGGACGAGGTCGGCCTCCAGGCGTTCCCACTACGGACCCTCGCCGACGCACTCGGGTCGGGCACCGCGACGCTCTACCGGCATTTCGCCGGCAAGGACGAGCTGATGACCTACGTCATCTGCTTCGCCGCCCAGCAGCACGGCCCCGGCTCAGCCGACCCCGACAGCGGCCCCAAGCTCCGCAAGTATTACCAGCGGCTCGACCCGGCGGCCTATCCGGCGATCGCCGCCGCCGATGAACTCATCTCCGTCCCCCTGGACGAGGAGTTCCGCTTTGGCCTCGACCTCATCATGGAAGGCCTGGACCGCGTCCGCGGCCGGACCGTCTGACAAGCTCGTCGCCCGGCTTGCCGACCTCGGCATGACCGCTATGCGAGGTCTCCCGGGGCGTCGCGGATGTGGACGCCTACGCGGTAGAGGTCGCGGATCTTCTTGACATCCTCCCCTCCCTGAAGGGAGGGGATTCCAACCGTCGCCGGTTGGGCTTCCTGTTTCACAGCCGGTCGCCCGCCCGGAAGGATCTTCCGTTGGGGTCTTACACCGGCTCCGCAGGCGTTTTACCTCTCCGCCTGCCCGGCGGCGAGGATGTTCTTCGCGGCGTTCACATCCCGGTCGTGGTGCGCGCCGCAGGGGCAGGTCCACTCCCGGACGTTCAGCGGCATGGACGGGGCGATGCTCCCGCAGGCCGAGCAGAGCTTGGAGGAGGGGAACCAGCGGTCCACAACCACCAGGTGGCGCCCGTACCAGGCGGTCTTGTACTCCAGCATGGAGCGCAGCTGCCGCCAGGAGGCGTCGGAGATCGCCCGGGCCAGGGAGTGGTTTTTCACCAGGTTGCGGACGGTGAGGTCCTCGATCGCGACCGTTTGGTTCTCACGGACGAGACGTGTGGTGAGTTTGTGCAGGTGATCGCGGCGGCGGTCGGTGATCCGGGCGTGCACGCGGGCGACCTTGAGCCTGGCTTTGGCCCGGTTGTTCGACCCCTTGGCCTTGCGGGCCAGGTTCCGCTGGGCCTTGGCGAGTTTGCGCCGGTCGGCGCGCTCGTGGCGCGGGTTGACGATCTTCTCGCCGGTGGACAGGGCCACCAGGGACGTGATCCCGGCATCGACACCGACCATGTTCTCGACCGGGTCGAGGGGGCGGA